>NZ_MWLL01000175.1 GCF_002198675.1 Kineosporia sp. R_H_3
TGTCGGAGAGAGTGCTGACCCACCGGCCGCTACCGGAGCCGAGCCTTCCAGAACACCGCCCGGCAAGGACCCATTAGTCGGTCCGCAGGTCCCGGCGGGCGAGCAGGAGGACGCCGGCGGCGCACAGGGCCAGCCCGACGGCCGCGGTGACGGCGACGCCGACCGGGTCGGCGCTCTCACCGGGTACCAGGGCCATCCAGTGGAAGAGGGAGACGGTCCCGAACGACTCCAGCGCACCGCTCAGCGGGGCGAGCAGATCGGCGAACACCGACCACACGACGACCGCGTAGACCGTGGCACCGGCGGCCCGGGGCGCCAGCGACAGCACGAGCGACCCGACGCCGAGCGCGACCAGGGCCGTCGGCACGACGTTGAGCCCGGCCCCGAGCATGAGCGGCAGGTGGAGGCGCAGGCCCTGGACGGCGGCCCCGGCCCAGACGCCGGCGCCGCCGAGGACCGCCGCGGCGAGCACCGCGGCCACCGTGACGAGCAGCCGGCCGGCGAGCCACGCACGGCGGTCGACGGGTGCCGCGACGAGGTGGACGAGCCGGCCGGAGGTCTCCTCGTCGACCGCGGACGACGTCTGGCTCGCCGGGAGCAGCGCGACGACGGTGCCGAGCAGGAGGAAGGCCATCCCGAGGAACTCCTCGAGGAAGCTGCCCTGCAGCCCGTACCGGTCCAGCATGTCGAGCATCGAGTCCGGGACGGCCTCGGTGGTGATGACGGCGAACGACCCCATGAGCAGACCGGTCAGCAGGGCACCGACGACCCACGCGACGAGGGTGGGCAGCTCGAGCCGCAACGACAGGCCGAGGGCCGTCCGCAGCCCGAACGGGCGGACGGCGGTCGTGTCCCGGCCCGAGAGCAGCCCGTCCCCGACGTCCCTGCGCCCGGCCAGGGCGACAGCGGTCACCGCCAGGGCGACGGCGACCAGCAGCGCGAGCACGAGCGGGCGCGCGTCGCGGTGCGTGTACGGGTGCACGAGCTCGGCCCAGCCGAAGGGGGTGAGCCAGGCGACCCAGGCGGTGCGGTCACCGGCGTCGCCCGCCATCCGGAGCACGAAGGCGGCGCCGACGACCGTGAGGCCGAGACCGGTCGCCGTCCGGCGGGTCCGGGCCAGCTGGGACGTCACCGCCCCCACGGCCGCGAAGACCGCGGGGACGGACGCCAGGGTCAGCCCGTAGAGCAGGGTGCTGCCCGCGGGCATCCCGAGGGCGGGGTCGCGGGCCGTGAGCAGCGCGAGGCCGGTGCCCAGGACGAGGACGACGAGCAGGCCGGCGGCCAGCCCGCCGAGCGCGGCGGCCGTCCCCCGCCCCGGCCGGGTGGCGCCGGCGAGCTGGAGCTGCCAGCGGCCGGCGTCCTCCTCCCCGCGCAGCACGCGGGTGCCGGCGAGCACGGCCCACACCGCGCCGACGGTCGTGAGGAAGGCGAAGTTCTTGTAGACGGTGTAGCCGCCGACCGTCGCGATCTCGTCGATCGGGCCGAGCAGGATCCGCAGCCCGGCGTCGTTCCCGACGAGGTCGGCGGCCTGCTGCCGCAGCGCCGCGGTCGGGTAGGTCCTCGAGTAGGCGGTCGCCGTGGCGTAGACGGACAGCCCCACGGTGAGCCCGACGAGGACCGCACCGACACGGACCTGGCGGAAGGCCCGCCGAGCGATCGCCCGCTCCGCACCGCCAGATGTCCGGCGGACCGGTCCGCCCGCCGCGGGCCGCAGCGCCTCGGCGGTGCTCACGGCGCGACCACGGGTGCCGTGCCGGCCTCGCCGTACCGGGAGAGGAACAGCTCCTCGAGAGACGGTTCGGTCGTCGTCATGCGCTCGACGACCGACCCGGCGAGCGCGGAGAGGAGCGGCTGCACCGGGCCCGCGACGTCGCACTCGACGACCCGGCCGTCGACCCGCAGCGCGCGGACGCCCTCGACGCCGGACAGGTCCGGGACCGGCCCGGAGAGGACGACGCGCACCCGCAGCGCGCTGTACCGGCGGAGCACCTCGAGGGTGCCGCACTCGACGACCCGGCCGGCGCGGAGCATCGCGACCCGGTCGCAGACCGCCTCGACCTCCGCGAGGATGTGGGAGGAGAGGAAGACCGTCTGGCCGCGGTCGCGTGCCTCGTGCACGCAGCTGCGGAACACCTGCTCCATCAACGGGTCCAGCCCGGTCGTCGGCTCGTCGAGCAGCAGGACGTCGGCGCGGCTCGCGAACGCCGCGACGAGCGGGATCTTCTGCTTGTTGCCGTGGCTCAGGGCCCGGACCTTCTTGTCCGGCACGAGCTCGAACCGCTCGAGGAGCTCGGTGCGGTAGGCCTCGTCGACGCTGCCGTGCACCGAGGCGAGCAGCCGCAGCGTCTCGGCACCGGTGAGGCCCGGCCAGAGGTCCGCGACGCTCGGCACGTAGGCGAGGTTGCGGTGCAGCCGCGGCGCGTCGTCCCAGACGTCCATCCCGAGGATCGTCGCCCGCCCCGCCGAGGCCCGCGCGAGCCCGAGCAGCAGGGAGATGGTCGTCGACTTGCCGGCCCCGTTCGGGCCGAGGTAGCCGAACACCTCACCCTGCTCGACCTCGAGGTCCAGCGCGTCGAGCGCGAGCGTCGAGCCGTACCGCTTCGTCAGCGCCTCGGTCCTGATCGCGACTGCCACGGCGAGACCTCCTCACGGAGCGGGAGCCCTCGTAGCGGGAACCCGCCCGGACAACCCTAGACCCGTGCGCGGACGGGGGCACGGGCCGCGACGACGAGCAGGTCCGGTGACGCGATCCCCTGGTGCGGCAACGTGATCACGTCACCCGGGCCGGCGTCCGGCGAGAGACCTTCGTCCCCGGCGGCCGCTCGTACGGCCCCGCGCAGGACGACGGCCCAGCCGTCGCGCGGCAGGGTGCGCGTGACCTCGACCCGGTGCTCGAGCTCGCCGCGGCGGGTCATGACGTTGAGCACGACGCAGGGGCCGGCGGCGAGGACGCACCGGGTGGGGACGTCCCCGGCGAAGGCGTGCGCCGTCCCCGGGTCGCGGTAGACCAGCGGTGCGCTCCCGTCGACCTCGAGGGTGAAGCCGGCGCCCTCGAGGAGCACGCAGGTCCGGTCCGTGCCCGGGAAGTGGGAGAACGCGGCGTCCCGGTCGAGCCAGGCGACGCCGACGAACCAGCCGTCGCCCTCGGCGATGTCGGCCTTGCGGCCGAGGCCGTTCTTCCACGGTGTGACGGCGAGGTCGGCCCGGCGCAGGACGCTCACGGCGTCTCCCCGCCGGACCAGCCGCTCCACCGCTCCACCCGGACGAGCACGACCTCGCCCGTGGGCGGGACGGTCCGGTACTGCGGGTAGGTCGCCGCCAGCGCGGCGAGCGCGGCCCGCCGCGGGCCGTCGCCGTCCGGGCCGAGGACCTCGGCGCTGCCGTCGGCGCGGGCCCACCACAGCCGGGTCCAGTCGGCCTCGTAGTGCTCCGCGAGGACGGCCACCCGCGGGTCGGCCTCGACGAGCCGCAGCCTGCGCAACCGGGCCCCGGACTTCGGCTTGTGGTCGACGGCGAAGGCGAGGCAGGCCGTCCCCTCGACGTCGAGCGCGGCGACGGTGACGGGGACGACGAGCGGCGGCCCGGCGGCGTCGTTGACCGCGAGCACGGCGTGGTCGGCCGCGGTGAGGAGCCGCCGGGCGTCGGCGTCGGACAGGCGCACGACCGCATTCTCGCGTGCCGTCAGGGCTGCGCGTCGAGCGGGAACCTCTCGCGGAAGAACGGCTGCCAGGCGGTGACCGCCGGGCCGGTCGTGGCGCTCGGGTAGGAGTACCGCTGGAAGCCGACGAGCACCCGGTCCCCGGCCCCCTCGGCGATGACGATGGCCGTGCCCGGGACCGGCTCCGCGAGCAGGACGACGTAGGCCGTGAGGGTGCCCGGCTCGATGAGGACCTGCTCGACCCGGCCGCGCTCGACCGGGACGGCCGGGTCGGCGCCGTCGCCGCCCGTGGCGAACGCGTCGCCCGCGCGCAGCCCCGGATCGGCACCGATGACCCGGCAGAAGGTCTGCCAGGCAGTGTCGTGCGGGCCCGGCGTCCAGCCGTTGGGCACGCACGGCTGCGCCGTCCGGCCGGGGAAGTGCGCCAGGTGGGCGCGCAGGTTCGCGAGGAAGGTGCGCCAGCCCTGGGTCATCGCGTCGTAGTCGGCGTCCCAGTCCTCCCCCGGCCCGAACCCGCTGTTGACGAGCCGGACGACGCACGTGCCGCCGTCCCGGGCCTCGACGGTCCACTCGTAGGCGAGCGCGCGGTCGCCGTGGCTCGTCAGCTCGATCCGGTGCGGCGGCTCGAAGGCAGTCACCGTCGCGGTGTCGGTGCCCCAGTCCCCGAAGTCCATGGTGGCGGCGCCGCCGGCCCGCTCCTCGAGCTCGTGCGGGACGAACCACGACCCGATCCCCGGCCCGGTCGAGATCGCGGCCCAGACCTCCTCGACGGTGCCGGGCACCTCGACGGACAGGTCGATGACGCGACCCTCGCGGGTCTGCTCCTCGGTCATACGGGTGCCTCCTCGGCAGGTGATGGTGGGGGTGCCGCGTCGACGGCGCCGCCCGGTCGTGGGTGGCTGATCGCGACGAGCCGGTACCAGCGGCCGCCCGGCGCACCCTCCGAGTGGTACCGGGCGGTGAGGTCCCGGACGCACGCTGCGAGGTCGTCGGCGAACGCGGCGCGGTCCGCCGCGGACGCGAACCGGATCTCGGTCTCGACCGTCAGCGTCGGCAGCCGCCGGCCCGCCCGCTCGGCCCCGCGCAGCAGCTGCCCGACCTCGCGCACGGCCCGGGCCGCGACGGCGACGAGGTAGGCGGCCGACAGCCGGTCGCCGATCCGGGCCGGGTCGGCACCGGCGTCACCGAGCGCCGCCGGTGAGACGACGTACGCCCGGGCCGAGGCCGCGAGGACCCGCTCGGTGAGACCGCCGTGGCGGCGGGTCCCGACCTCGACGACGAGCCCCTTGTCCTCCAGTGCGCGCAGGTGGTGCCCGACCCGCTGCCGGGGCAGCCCGAGCCGGCTCGCGACCTGCGCCGCGGAGCCGGGCACGGCCGCGAGGGCGGCGAGCAGCCGGGCCCGGGTCGGCTCCAGGGCGACCGCGGCGACGTCGGGGGCGTCGAGGACGGCGATGTCGGTCACGGGCCCAGCCTCTCCTTTGACAGGAATGACTGTCAAGGGCTGCCGTGCGCCTCGCGGACGACGGCGGGAGCGGTGACGACGAGGGCTGCCTAGGGTGCAGCCATGACGCAGACACCTGACCCGACCACGGACGGCGCACCGACCGTCGCCCTCCTCGGCACCGGCACGATGGGCGCCGGCATGGCGGCGAACATCGCCGCGGCCGGTCTGCCGCTGCGGGTGTGGAACCGCGACCGGGCGAAGGCGGAGCCGCTCGCCGCGGCGGGCGCGCAGGTCGCCGGCTCCCCCGCCGAGGCGGTCGGTGGCGCCGACGTCGTCGTGACGATGCTCTGGGACGCCGGCAGCGTCGTCGAGGTGATGTCCGCCGCCGGGCCGGGGCTGCGGCCGGGCGCGGTCTGGCTGCAGACGAGCACCGTCGGGGTCGAGGGCGCCGAGCGTCTCGCCTCGCTCGCGACGGACCTGGGCGTCACGTACGTCGACGCGCCGGTGCTCGGGACGAAGAAGCCGGCCGAGGACGGCACCCTCGTCGTCCTCGCCTCGGGGCCGGAGCCGGTGCGGGCCACCGTGGCGCCCGTGCTCGAGGCGATCGGGAGCCGGACCCTCTGGGTCGGCGAGGCGGGTGCCGGGTCCCGGCTCAAGCTCGTCGCGAACGCCTGGGTCGTCACGGTCGTCGAGGGGATCGCCGAGTGCCTCACCCTCGCCGACGGCCTCGGCCTCGACCCGGCGCTGTTCCTCGAGGCCGTCCGCGGCGGCGCGATGGACGCGCCGTACGTGGGTCTCAAGGGCCGGGCGATGCTCGCGGGCGACTTCACGCCGTCCTTCAGCCTCGCGGGCGCCGCCAAGGACGCCGGGTTCGTCGTCGACGCGGCCCGCTCGGCCGGCGTGGACCTCGGCGTGCTGGCCGTCGTCCGCGAGCACCTCGACCGGGCCGTCGCGGCGGGCCACGGCGACCTCGACCTCGGCGCGACCTACCTGGCGCACCGGGGCGGCGGGGCGTGAGGTGACCCGGCACGGCGGCCTCGACGACGACCTCAGGGACGGCTACCTGCGGCGGCTCGGGGTCGAGGCCGAGCCGCCGTCCGTCGACGCGCTGCACCGCCTGCACCGGCGCCACGTCGAGCGCGTCCCCTACGAGACGCTGTGGATCCAGGCCGGCCTGCACTGGGACGTCGACGCCCTGGCCGCCGCCCGGCGCATCGTCCACGAGGCGCGCGGCGGCTACTGCTTCCACCTCAACGGCGCCCTCGCCGAGCTGCTCACGGCGCTCGGCTACCGGGTGACCCGGCACGTCGGCGGCGTCCACGAACCGGCGGGCCCGAACCCCGACGCGTTCGGCAACCACCTCGTGCTGACGGTCGCCGGGCTGCCGTCGGAGCAGAACCCGGGCGGCGACTGGTACGTCGACACCGGGCTCGGCGACGCCCTCCACGCGCCGCTGCCGCTCGTCACCGGCTCCTGGCGCCAGGGCCCGTACGGCCTTGAGCTGTCCTGGCCTGCCGACGGCGTCGGCGACCGGCGGCTCACCGTCGACGGGTCGGTGGTGTCGCGGATGAGCTGGTTCGACGCGCCCGCCCAGCAGGAGGACTTCGCCGCCCGGCACGGGTGGCTCACGACGTCCGCGGACTCGGGGTTCGTCCGGGTCGGCACGGCGCAGCGACGGGACGCGACCGGTGCGGACGTGCTGCGGGGCGTCGTGCTCACGAGGGTCGGCGGCGACCCGGCCGACCGGCCCCGCGAGCTCACCGGGCGGCGGGAGTGGTTCGAGGCGCTCGGCGACGTGTTCGGCCTGCGCTTCCCGGGGGCGCCGGGCGCGGTGCTCGACCGGCTGTGGGAGCGGACCGTCGAGGGGCACCGGGCCTGGGACGCCGCCGGACGGCCCTGACCGGGCCCGGTGCACGACCGCTCAGGCCGGCGGCGCCTCGCCCGACCGGCCCGCGGGCGCCTGCCCCTCGCCGAACTTGGTGCGCAGGAACTCGCCCTGCAGGTGCAGCTGCGTCTCGAGGTGATGCCTGCCCGGGCGCGCGCGGGCCTGGTCGAGGGCGCGGTCGATCGCGGCGAGCTGGTCGGCGACCTCGACCGCGGCGGGGCGGCCGCGGACGACGGCACGCGGGTCCTCGAGCGCGAGGAACGGCTCGAGGGTGTCCGGGAGGTACCGGGTCACGGTCGCCTCGACGAGGAACGCGACGTCGGTGTCGAGGTCGTCGCGCAGCAGCCGGACGAGCAGGTCGTCGAGGTGCCCGCCGATCGACCGGAGCAGGGCGGCCCCGCGGGCGTCGAGGCGGCGGGCGGCGGCCGCCCGGCGGAGCAGGTCGGCGCGGGCCCGGTCGAGCTGGGGGACGGTGACGCCCCCGGCCGCGGGCACGTGGGTGTCCGCCGCGGCGAGCGCGTTCGCCAGCTCGGTGATCCGTTCCCGCCGCCGGCGCCGGGAACGGACCGCGGTCGCCCCGGCGGCGCCGGCGGCACCCGCCGCGAGCGCGCCCTCGACGGCGACGGTGCCGGCGCCGCCGACGAGCAGGCCGGCCCACGCCGTCGCCGCGGCGCCGGAGAGCACCGCGGCGTCGCACCCGCGCTCCGCGAGCGACCGGCGCCGTCCCCGGCGGGCCACCGCGGTCCCCGCGGGCCCGGTCAGCGCGTCGAACGCCTCGACGTACGCGTCGAGGCGCAGCGTGAGCGCGGTCGCCTGCACCGGCGGCAGCCGGGAGACGATCCGGCCGAGATCGTCCCGGGTGCGGGCCAGGTCGCGGGCGATCCTGCGCTGCTCGGCCCGGGGCACCCGGCCGGTCGCGGCCATCGCGGCGATCCGGTCCCGGATCGTGTCGAGCCGGCCGTGCGCCGCCTGGGCGGCGCCGCCCGGGTCGACCCACTGCAGCGGCGCGGCGACGACGCGGTACGCCTGGTCGGTCAGCCAGGGGGCCCGGTCGGCGACGAGGTCGAAGGCCCCGCCGACGACGCGCCGGCGCATCCTGCCGCGCCGTCGCCCCATGCCGTCCACCTCCGTGCCCGCCGTCCCGGCGGTCGTCCCCCGCCCCCCGCAGGGACGCTCCCCCGGGTCAACGCGTTCCGCGCCTCCAGTGTGCCCGCCGCGGGGCGGGCGTGACGGTTCAGGCGTCGCGGCCCCAGAGCACGGGGGCGAGGCGGCCGCAGGCGTCCTCCACGGCCTGCGCGGCGTCCAGGCAGACGTCCTCGCGGTACTTCGGCCCGACGAGCTGGACACCGGACGGCAGGCCGCGGTCGTCGAGCCCCGTCGGCGCGAGCGCCGCCGGCAGCCCGAGCAGGTTGACCGCGATGCTCGGCGCGAGGCTGTGCCAGACCCGGCGGACGTCCTCGGGCGAGCGGACGTCCTCACCGACCTCGAGGACGCCGCCGAGCAGCTGCGGGACGACGAGCACCGGGTGCTCCTCGAGGAAGAGCGACCACTCGCGGACCAACGTCGTGCGGGCCGCGAGGTCGTCGACGTGCTCGCCCGGGCTCTCGTACGGCGCGGCCATCCCGCGCAGGTCGGCCCAGTAGGCGCGCATCTGCGCGCTGCCGAGCCGGTCGAGGACGGGCGTGAGCTGGTGGTCGAGGTCGTTCATGAGCAGGCGGACCGCGAGGCGTGCCGTCCGGGCCATCCCCGGGGTCGCGCTCTCGTCGACCTCGACGACCTCGTACCCGGCGGCGACGAGCGCCGCGGCGGCCCGGTCGAGCGACGCGAGGACGTCGGGCGCGGTCCCCACCTCGCCGTCGACGTGCCGCAGGACGGCGGCGCGGCGCGGGACCTCGGGGCCCTCCAGGGGCGCCGGCACCCACCACGGGTCGCGGACGTCGCGCCGGGCCATGACCGACAGCCCCAGCCGGACGTCGTCCACGGACCGGGCGAGGACGCCCTGCACCGACATGAGCGCGGCCACGGTCGACCGCTCGACGGCGGCCGACGTGAGGTACGCCGGGACCCTGCCCTGCGAGGGCTTGATCCCCGGGACGCCGCAGTGCAGCGCGGGGATCCGGACCGAGCCGCCGATGTCGTTGCCGTGGGCCAGGGCGCCGAACCCGAGGACGGCGCTCACCCCGGCCCCGCCGGACGAGCCGCCGCAGGAGTACGCGGCGTCCCACGGGTTGAGCGTGAGGCCGTAGAGCGGGTTGTCCGTCGTCGGCCGCATCGACACCTCGGGGGTGTTCGTGCGGCCGACGAGCACGGCACCGGCGCCGAGCCAGTTCCGGGTCACCGGGGAGTCCCCGGGCGCGACGAGGTCGGCCAGGCCGGGCAGGCCGTTCGGCGTCCGCTGCCCGGCGACGTCGATGTTGTCCTTGATGGTCACCGGGACGCCGTGCAGCGGGCCGGGCGCCGCGCCGCGGGCGAACGCCTCGTCGAGGGCGCGGGCCGCCTCGACGCCCTGCTCGCCGAGGTCGAGCGTCACGGCGTTCACCGCGGGGTTCGCGGCCGCGACCCGGTCGGCGACGGCGCGCGCGACCTCCTCGCACCTCAGCTCGCCGGACGTCGTCGCGGCGACGACCTCCCGGGCCGACCACTGCCACAGCGGGGTCTCGTTCGTCGTCACCGGCGCAGTGTAGGTCGGCCCGGTGACGACGGGTCGTCGCCCTCGCTGCGACGTCCGCGGCGCTACCGCGCCCCGGACCGCCCGACGCCCCAGCGCAGCACCCGGGTCGCCGCGTCGTCGAGGTCGAGCAGGAGCCGCTCGCCGCCCGCCGCGGCGGGCCTGCGCGCGGCGACCTGCTGCCACTCCACCGAGCGGTCGCTCGCGACGCACACGTACCCGACCGGGCTCTCCCGCTCGCCGACCGCGTTGACCGACAGCGAGACCGGCCGGCGGCGGCCGTCCTTGGTGACGAAGTCCCAGTCCTGCCGGTTCGGCAGGCCCCACCGGGCCAGCTCGAGGAGCGGGTCGACGCCGTCCGGGACGCCCAGCTCCGCGCAGACCTCCGCGAGGTCCACCGGGTCCGACAGCCGCGTGGACGGGCGCCCGACGAGCTCCTCGGCGCGGTAGCCGAGGAGCTTCTCGGCGGCCCGGTTGACCTTCGTGATGCGGCCCTGCGGGTCGGTGAGGACGACGACCCGGTCGGTGACCGCCTTGAGGACGGCGTGCACGGTGTCCCGGGCCTCGCGGGCCTCGAGGTCCAGTCGCAGGCACAGGTCGTCGACGTCGTACTGGCCGCGCAGGTCGCGCAGCGTCACGGCGACGACGAAGCCGCCGTCCGGGGTCGCGAACGGCGTCGACCAGACGGCGACGGGCAGCTCGGCCCCGCCGACGGTGCGGGCCAGGAGCTCCAGGCTCTCCCCCGCCGGGTCGACGGCGACGCCGTGGCCGACCCGCCGCCGGACCTCGACGAGCGCCGCGGGCAGGTCCGGCACGAGCTCGGCGGCCGCGGTGCCGACGAGCACCTCGCGCGGTGCGCCGAGGAGCACGGTCGCCGCGGAGTTCGCGAACATCGTCACGCCGTCCGCGTCGACGCCGAGGACGGCGTCGGGGGCGGCGTCGAGCACGGCCAGGGCGGAGCGCCAGATGGCGGCGTCCCCGCTGCGCCGGCGGTCCCACCAGCGGCGGGGACGACGGTCCTGCGGGGCAGGGTCCGGGGCGGGGTCCTCGAGGGTGCGCGGCGCGGGCACCGTGTCACGGCGCGCGCCGGGCACGACGAGCGGCCGGGCCGGTGAGGCCACCCTCGGGGTGGCTCCCACCGGAACGCCGGCAGCCGTCGGGACGACGTGTGGCTGCATTCGCGACCTCCCCGCTCGCGCGCCGGTGATCCGGCAGGGACATTACCCCATGTGGTCACGCGATTACAGAGGGATAATTACAGACCGGTAGTCCGGGTGCGGGGCGAACCGGAGAAGTCGTGCCCGAGGTGACCCAGCGGCAGGACGTCCGGGCCCGTACGGACCCTCAGCCGCCCGGCCGCGCGGCCAGGCCGGTGCAGCCGCGGGCGGCGTCCCAGGCGCGGCGCATCCGCTTCGACGTCGCCCGGTCGGGCACCCGTGGGACGCCGTCCGCGCTGACGAGCATCGGCGTCCAGCGTGCGGAGACGACCCGCCGCCCCTCGACACCGAGGGTGAGGACGCCCGTCGTCGCGTCCGCGACGGAGTTGCGCCGCCACCACACGAAGTTGCCCAGGCCGTACGACACGTAGGTGTCGCCGAGCCAGCCGGCACCCTGCACCCGGTGCGCGTGCGCACCGACGACGACGTCCGCCCCGGCGTCCGCCAGTGCCCGCGCCGTGCGCTTCTGCAGCGCGTTCGGGCACGTCGTGTAGTCGGTGCCCCAGTGCAGGTACACGACGACGACGTCGGCCTTCTTCCGGGCGGCCCGGACGGCGGCCGCGAGCCGGGCGGGGTCCGACGCGGCGGCGACGCCGGCCCGGTCCGACCGGGCCGGCCACGTGGCGAGGGTCCAGTCCGGGACCTGGGTCGCGCCGAGGACGGCGACCTTCGCGCCGTCGACGTCGAGGATCGCCGGTGCGTAGGCGTCGGCGGCGTCCCTGCCGAGCCCCACCGCGGGGATCGGCGCCTTCTCGCGGGCGGCGAGGGTGTCGCGCAGGCCGACCTCGCCGTAGTCGACGGCGTGGTTGTTCGCGAGGGTCACGACGTCCACGCCCGCGGCGGCGAGGGCGTCGAAGGCCGTCGCCGGCGCCCGGAAGTGGAACTGCTTGGGCATCTCCCGGCCGCGGGTCGTGATCGCGGTCTCGAGGTTGACCATGGCGAGGTCCGCGGGCGCGAGGTACGGCCGCAGCTCCGCGAGCCCGGTCCGCGGGTCGTCGAGCACGTCCGCCACCTGGTTGGCGAAGTGGACGTCGCCCGCGAACGCGAGCGTCGTCCTGCGCGGGCCCTCCGGCGTGGCCGACGGTGACGGGGTCGCGGACGGCGTCGGCTCCGCGGCGGTGCCGTCCGTGGCGGGCGTCCCGGCCGACGTCGCCGGAGCCGGCGTGCCGGCGGCCGGGTCCGGGTCGCCGGCGAGGCCGCAGCCGCCGACCGCGACGGCGAGAAGGGCGGTGCAGGTCGCGAGGTGGAGGCGGGCTCGGCGCACGCGGCGGAGTCTAGAGGTGCCACCGCGACCGGGACCTAAGTAATGTTCAACGCTCAACTACCGACGTAGGATGGGTCCATGACCGGGACCCGCTGGCTCAGTGCCGACGAGCAGCGCTCGTGGCGCGCCTACCTCGCCGCGACGAAGCTCCTCGCGGCCCAGCTCGAGCGCGAGCTGCAGCGATCCAAGGGCTTCAGCCACGCCTACTACGACATCCTCGTCCGGCTGTCCGAGGCCCCCGAGCGGCGGCTGCGCATGAGCGAGCTCGCGGACGCCGCGGACTCCTCGCGCAGCCGGCTGTCGCACGCGGTCAGCCGGCTCGAGGAGCTCGGCTGGGTCGTCCGCGAGACGTGCGCGAGCGACCGTCGCGGCGCCTACGCCAACCTCACCGACGCCGGGTTCGCCGCGCTCGTCGACGCCGCGCCCTCGCACGTCGAGTCGGTGCGCACGCACCTGTTCGACCCGCTGACGCCCGAGGATGCCCGCCGGCTCGGGGAGATCTGCGAGAAGGTCGTCGCGGCCCTGCGCGAGCACTGCCCCACCGAGCAGCCCGACGGTGCGGAGCCGGCGCAGCCCGGCGGGACGGCGCCGGTCCCGGCCGGATCCGTGGCCTGAGGCCGCGACGCGCGGGCCCAGATCCGCCGTCCGCGGGGCTCGCTGCACGAGACTGTCGCGGGTGGAGCTGCCCGCCGTGCCGACGCCGCCCGACCGGGCGTCCGCCGGTTCCGGCGTCGCGGTGCTGCTCCGCCGGGCGGAGCCACTGCGCACGGTCTACCAGCCCATCGTCGACCTGCGCTCCGGCGAGGTCGCGGGCTACGAGGCGCTGACCCGGGTCGTCGAGTGGCCGGCCCGCTCCCCCGAGCCGTGGTTCGCCGCCGCCGACCGCGAGGGTCTCGGAGCCGCCCTCGAGGCGGCCGCACTCGCCTCGGCCCTGCGCGTCCGGCCGCTGCTCGACCCGCGGCAGTTCCTCGCCGTCAACGTCACGGCGACCGCTCTCCTGCACCCCGACGTCACGTCGGCCCTCCTCGCCGAGGGGGACCTCTCCGGCGTCGTCGTCGCGGTGAGCGAGGTCGAGGCCGCGGACGCCGCCCAGCTCGCCGCGGTGCTCGCCGGGCTGCGCGAGCACGGCCTCCTCGTCGCCGTCCGCGTCGTCGACGGCGGCCGCGCCGAGCTGCGCAGGCTCGCGGACCTGCGGCCGGACCTCGTCGAGCTCGGCAGCGACCTCGTCCACGGTGTCGCCGGGGACCAGATCGCGGCCCGCGTCGTCCGGCTCGTGCTCGCCGTCGCGGCCGACCTCGGGGCCGACGTCCTCGCGGCCGGGGTGGAGGCGCTCGTGGACGCCCGCTGGCTGCAGACCGCCGGGGTCGCCCTCGGCGAGGGCTGGCTCTTCGGCCGGGCCCGGGCCGGGCTGCTCCAGCCGTCCCCCGAGGTCGTCGCCTGGCTGCGCTCCCCCGACGCCACCGGCTGAGATCGTCCGCGGGCACCCGTGGCACGGGACCTTCGCCCCGTGATCGCCGTCACCCGCCTGCCTACCGTGAAGCGATGAGGTGTAGGCGGTGGTTCTCGTGACCGCAGCAGCAGAGAGCCGGCTGGGCGTCCCCGAGGGGGACCCGGCCGGTCCCGTTCTGCCCGAGGAGGAGCTCCTCGTGGCGGCCGAGGCGGCCCGCTGGGCCCCCTCGATCCACAACTCCCAGCCCTGGCTGCTGCGCCGGCTGCGCGACGGTCTCGGCATCGTGGAGGACCCCGCCCGGGCCGTCCCGGTCATCGACCCGCACGGCCGGGACCGGATCATCTCCTGCGGGACGGCGGTGCTCAACGCGGCCGTCGCGCTGCGCGGCCTCGGGTACACCGTCGATACCGCGACCCTGCCCGACCCCGCCGAGCCGGCGCTCGTCGCCACCGTGCGCGTCACGGCGCGGGTCCCGGCGTCGGCCGTCGACACCGATCTCGCGCGGATGGTGCCGCTGCGGCACACGCACCGCCGGGTCTACCGCTCGCACGCGGTCGCCGAGGAGGACCTGCTCGACCTGCGCCAGGCCGTCGCCGTCGAGGGCGCCCGGCTGAGCGTCGCGGACGCCGCCGCCCGTCGCCGGCTCGCGCACCTGCTGCGCCGCGCCGTCCGGGCCCAGGCCGCCGACCCGGAGCTGCGCAGCGAGGTCGAGCGCTGGGTCCGCCGCGGCGGCAGCAACGCCGGCGAGGTCGTCGACGGCATCCCGAGCAGCGCGCTCGGCACGTCGCCGTTCCCGGTGGACTCGCTCGTCCACGGCGGGCACCGTGGCGCGCCGGAGGCGGGCGAGGTCGAGGAGGAGCTGGCCCGCAGCACGGTGCTGGTCATCTCGACCCGCGGGGACACCCGGCACGACTGGGTCGTCGCCGGGCTCGCGCTCGAGCGGCTGCTCCTCGTCGCGACGGCCAAGGGGCTCGTCGCGACGTTCGCCGAGCAGGCGCTCCAGGACACCTCCCTGCGGCCCGAGGTGGCCGACGTCCTCGGGATCTGGGGGCTGCCGCAGGTGCTCCTGCGGGTCGGCCGCCCGCTCGTCGACGCCCCGCTCACCCCGCGCCGCCCGCTCTCGGAGCTCTTCGAGGTCTGACGTCCCGACGTCCCGGCGGTCCGCCCGCCCGGCGTTTGGCATGCTGACGCCCGTGACCCTCGCGACCGTCGGCACGCTCGACACCGTGCCCGCCCTGAGCCGCCCCGACCTCCTCGGCGCCCCCGTCGCCGCGTTCCTCGCGGACTGGCCGGACGCGCCGGCCGTCGGCGTCGCGGCGATCGACCCGGCGTTCTCCGACACGGCCGTCTTCACGCAGACCTACGGGGTGCTGCCGGAGGTCTCCGGCAACTGCGTCGTCATCGCGGGCCGCCGCGAGGGCCAGGAGCGGGTCGCCGCGTGCGTCGTCCTCGCGACGACCCGGGCCGACGTCAACGGCACGGTGAAGCGGCTCCTCGACGTCCGGAAGTGCTCGTTCATGGGGATGGACGACGCGGTCGCCCGGACCGGCATGGAGTACGGCGGCATCACCCCGGTCGGGCTGCCGGCCGGCTGGCGGGTGCTCGTCGACGCCCGGGTCGCGCAGGTCGCCGCCGTCGTCGTCGGCAGCGGGGTGCGCGGCAGCAAGCTCGTCCTGCCGGGGGCCGTGCTCGCCGCGATGCCCGGCGTCGAGGTCGTCGACGGCCTGGCGAACCCGGTGCCCCAGGAGTAGACCGGCCGCCGGGTCAGTCGCGGACCCGCACCGCCCACAGCGCCACGGCGGCCGCCGCCGCGACGTTCAGGGAGTCCACTCCCCCGGCCATCGGGATCCGGACGGCCAGGTCGGCGGCCCCGACGGCGCCCGCGGAGAGCCCGTCGCCCTCGGTGCCGAGCACGAGCGCCAGCCGCTGCGGCGGGTCGGCCTCCAGGACGTCGAGGTCGACCGCGTCGTCGGTGAGCGCCAGCGCCGCGACGGTGAACCCCGCCGCCCGGACGGCGTCCAGCCCGCCGGGCCACGGCGCGATCCGGGTCCACGGCACCTGGAACACGGTGCCCATGGAGACCCGCACCGAACGCCGGTACAGCGGGTCCGCGCACCGCGGGCTCACGAGGACGGCGTCCGCGCCGATCCCCGCCGCGGACCGGAAGATCGCGCCGACGTTCGTGTGGTCGACGACGTCCTCGAGGACGACGACGCGCCGGGCCCCGGCCAGCAGGTCCGCGACCGACGGCAGGGCGGGCCGCGCCATCGACGCGACGACCCCGCGGTGCACGTTGAACCCGGTGATCGCCTGGAGCGTCGGCTCGCTGCCCACGAGGATCTCCCCGCCGCGCGCGTGCACGTCCCGCACGAGGTCGGCCATCGGGCCCACCCACCGGTCGGAGAGCAGCAGCGCCCGCGGGGTGTGGCCGGCGTCGAGCGCACGCCGCACGACCTTCTCGCTCTCGGCCATGTAGAGCCCGAGCTCCGGCTCCGACCGGGACCGCAGCGCGACGTCGGTGAGCCCGACGAAGTCCGTGACCCGTGGGTCGTCGACGGTCTCCACCCGCGCGGTGAGGTGCTCGACCGCGGCGGCCGCCGCCGCCCGCTCCGCCACGAGCGCGGCCTCCCGCTCGGCCCTGCTCACGACGACAGCAGCCGCACGATGGCGACGAGGCCGACGAC
The DNA here is from genome assembly GCF_002198675.1 of Kineosporia sp. R_H_3. Lineage (GTDB taxonomy): Bacteria > Actinomycetota > Actinomycetes > Actinomycetales > Kineosporiaceae > R-H-3. The sequence continues at coordinate 16,271 of NZ_MWLL01000175.1, forward strand.
GACGATGACCGCCCGCAGCGCCGTCGGGGGCAGCCGCCGCCCGACCTTCGCGCCGAGCAGCCCGCCGATGACCGAGCCGACGGCGACGAGGCCGACGACGGGCCAGTCCGCGGCGCCCGGGCGCACGACGAGGAAGGTCACGGCGGCGACCAGGTTGACGACGAACGACAGCAGGTTCTTCAGCGCGTTGACCCGCTGGAGGGACTCGGGGAGAAGGGATCCGAGCATCCCGACGAGCAGGACCCCCTGCGCGGCACCGAAGTACCCGCCGTAGACGCCGGCCGCGAGCGTGCCCGCCCCGGCCGCGGCGCCCGGGCCCGTGTGGACCGTGCCCGCGCGCTCGCGGCGGGCCGCCGTCCAGGCCGAGATGCGCGGCTGGAGGACGACGAGCACGAGCGCCACGACGATGAGCACGGGCACGATCGCCTCGAAGGCGGACGCCGGCAGCCGCAGCAGCAGCACCGCGCCGACGACGGCGCCGAGGAACGACAGCGGGGCCAGCCGGACGACGTTGCGCCGCTGCCCCTCGAGCTCGCGGCGGTAGCCCCACGCCGCGGTCGCGCTGCCGAAGACGAGGCCGATGTTGTTCGAGACGTTCGCGGTCACCGGCGCGTACCCGAGCGCGAGCAGCGTCGGGAAGGTGATGAGGGTGCCCGAGCCGACGACGGCGTTGATCGTCCCGGCCCCGACACCCGCGAGGAGGACGGCGAGCGCCTCGGGCCAGGTCACGGCTGCGAGGCTATCCGGCGCCCGCACGACGCGGCGCAGGTCCCCCCGACGGCGGATCGAGCCGCGTGGCCGGGCTGTCGATGGTCACCACGTGGGCGGGCGGACGGCGGGGCGAGGGGTCCGGGGCGTGACCCTGCGGGCCGGCGTCCGCCCGGCCCTCGTCGCGGTGCTGCTCGCCGTGTCGCTCGGGGTGCTGCTGCCCGCGGCGCCCGGCGGCGCTGCCCCGGCCGCCGCGCGGGTGCCGGCGGCGACCGGCGCGTCCGACGAGGTCCCCGGCACGGCGACCTCGACGACGAAGGTCGCCCGGCTCGACGCGCGGGCACGTGCCGCGCGGGCCCGTGCGCGGGCCGCGGCCCGCCAGGTCGACACGCTCACCGCCCGCTACGAGGAGCGCTCACGCGCGGCCGCCGACGCCGCGGACCGGCTCGCCGCCGCCTTCACGATCTCGGCCGGGGTGGACCGCACCCGGGACGCCGACGCCGTGCACCTGCGCAGCACCCAGGTCGCGCACGCGGCCCGGATCCGCGCGCTCTACACCGACGGCGGTGCCGCGCTCGCGGTGACGGTCCTCGGGGCCCCCGACCTCGACGAGGCGATGTGGCGGATCTCGACGCTGGACCGGATCGAGGGCGACCTCGCGCGACGCTCGGCCCTGGACCTGTCGACCGCGGGCGCCCGGGCCGCACGCTCGGCCGCTGCGGCCCGGGCCGCCGCCGAGGCCGACGACCGGCTCGCGGTCGCGCTGCGCGCGGTGCAGGACGACGCGTCGGCCGCGGAGGAGGCGCTCGGGCGGGCCCGGACGGTGCTCGACCGGCTCGACGCAGAGGCCCGCGGCGCGGAGGCGGCGAAGGAGGCCGCCGCCCGGCTCGCCGCGGCGCAGGAGGCCGCCCGGCTGCGCCGGCTCGCGGCGTCCGGCGCCACCGGCGCCCTCGGCATCCCGGTGGAGTTCGAGCGGCTGTACCGGGCGGCCGCGCCGTCCTGCCCGGGGATGGACTGGACGCTGCTCGCCGCCGTCGGGCAGGTCGAGAGCGGCCACGGCCGCAACAACGGCCCGTCGTCGGCGGGCGCCATCGGCCCGATGCAGTTCATGCCGGCGACGTTCGCGTCCTACGCCGTCGACGGGGACCGCGACGGGGACGTCGACGCATGGGACCCGGCGGACGCCGTCTGGACCGCGGCCCGCTACCTGTGCGCGAGCGGCGCCGAGGGCGGCTCCGACGACGGGGTGCGGGACGCGCTCTTCGCGTACAACCACGCGCAGTGGTACGTCGACCTGGTCCTGGGAGCACGTCAGGCGATCGCGGACAGGGCGTCCGCGACCGCCTGACGGGGTGTCGCTGCCGGGCTCAGCCGACCGGCGGCGCCGTGGGCGGCGCCGCGGGCGGCTCCTGGCCGGTGACCCGGGCCGCGCCCTCGGCGTCGGCCGACGCCGCGTCCGCATCGGCACGGGCCCGGCGCAGCGCCTCCTCGGGCTCCTCCAGCCGGGTGTGCGCGAGGTCGGCGGCCAGGCCGCTGCCGGACGGCTCCCCCGGCACCCAGGTGCCGGTGCCGTCCGTCGAGCCGCCGAGCGCGCTGCCGATGCCGCGCAGCGCCTGGGTCAGCTCGGTCGGGATGATCCAGAGCTTGTTCGACGGGCTGTTGGCGACCTGGGGCAGCATCTGCAGGTACTGGTACGCGAGCAGCTTGGAGTCCGGGTTGCCGCGGTGGATCGCGTCGAAGACCTGCTGGATCGCCCGCGCCTCGCCCTGCGCCTTGAGGATGGCCGCCTGGGCCTGGCCCTCGGCCCGCAGGATCGAGGACTGCTTGTCGCCCTCGGCCGTGAGGATCTGGGACTGCTTGACGCCCTCGGCGTTGAGGATCGCCGCACGGCGGTCCCGCTCGGCGCGCATCTGCTTCTCCATCGAGTCCTGCACGCTCGCCGGCGGGTCGATCGCCTTGAGCTCGACCCGGTTGACCCGGATCCCCCAGCGACCGGTCGCCTCGTCGAGGACGCCGCGGAGCTGGCCGTTGATCTGGTCCCGGCTCGTGAGCGTCTGCTCGAGGTCGAGCGAGCCGATGACGTTGCGCAGCGTCGTGACCGTGAGCTGCTCGATGCCCTGGATGTAGTTGGCGATCTCGTAGACGGCGGACTTCGGGTCCGTCGGCTGGAAGTAGATGACCGTGTCGATGCTCACCACGAGGTTGTCGCTCGTGATGACCGGCTGCGGCGGGAACGAGACGACCTGCTCGCGCAGGTCGACGATCGCGCGCACCCGGTCGACGAAGGGGATGAGGAAACGCAGGCCCGCGTCGAGGGTCTTGTTGTAGCGCCCGAACCGCTCGACGATCACCGCGGTCGCCTGCGGCACGATCCGCACGGCGCGGGCGACCGTCGTGACGACGAGGAGCGCGAGGACGAGAAGGACGAAGTAGAAGACTGCCTGGGACGGCTCCATCTAGGGGCTCCAACTCATGGGGACGTAGTCCGCCGATCAGGTGACTCATCGTAACGGCAACCCGTTCGGCGCTACGCCGAGTGGTGCATCGTCCGTGACAGTGAGTCCTGGGTCGCCCGTACCGACGTGCGGGACGCGCCCGCCGTTCCGTGGCCGGGGGGCCTTCGCAGCGTGAGTCGAAGGAGCACTTCATGGGGTCGCAGCGGGTCGTCCGTGGTCTGGCCGTCGTCACGTCCGCCGTCCTCGCCGTCCTCGGCGCAGGGCTCGCCACCGGGCCCGGCGCGTCCGCGGCGGTCGCCGGGGACCAGACGCTGAGCGGCGTCGCGGCGGCGCAGCACCAGACGAACAACGAGGTGCACGCCCTGGCCACCGGCGGCGGCGTCCTCTACGCGGGCGGCACGTTCACCGCCGTCCGGGCCCCGCGGGCGACGACGTCGACCCCGCGCACCTACCTCGCCGCCTTCTCGACCACCACGGGCGTCGTCACGTCGTTCCGGGTGACCCTCAACGGCCGGGTCCGGGCCCTCGCCCTGTCGGCCGACAACGCGACGCTCTACATCGGCGGCGACTTCACGACCGTCAACGGCGTCTCCCGGCCGCGGCTGGCAGCGGTCGCGACGTCGAACGGCGCGCTGCGCACGGGGTTCAACGCCGCCCCGAACTCGCGGGTCACCACGCTGCTGCGCACCGGGACGACGCTCTACGCGGGCGGCGACTTCACGACGGTCGGCGGCCGGGCCAAGGCCCGTCTCGCCGCGCTGAACGCCACGACCGGCGCCGTCCTCACCGCCTTCACCGCCGACCTCGACGCCCGCCCGAACGTGCTCGCCGTCGACACGTCGCTGCGGCGCCTGCTCGTCGGGGGCACCTTCACCACCGTCAACGGGCTGCCGAACCCGGCGATGGCCTCGGTCGACTCCACGACGGGCACGCCGCAGCCGTGGGCCGCCCAGTCGGTGGGGGCCTGCGTCTACTCCGTCCGCGGGATCGCGGTCGACGAGGCCGCCGACACCGCGTACGTCACCTCGCTCGCGGACGCCCCCGGCTGCTTCGAGGGCGTGTACCGGGCGAACATCGCCGACGGGTCGGTGGTCTGGCAGGACGAGTGCGCCGGCGCCGGGCAGTCCGTCGTGCTGCTCAAGGGCCAGGTCTACTTCGCGAGCCACACCCACGACTGCGGGCGGATGGTCGGCGGCTTCGTCGGCCCGCGCTTCCGCGACGACTTCGTCTGGTACCGGCTCAACGCGATCGACCCGGCGACGGGCGAGTTCGGGCACTGGCAGCCGAACACGAACGCCGCCGGCACGACGGTCGTCGGGCCGCAGGTCATGACCACCGACGGCACCCGCCTGTTCGTCGGCGGCGACTTCACGACGGTCAACGGCTCGGCGCAGCAGGGCCTGACCCGCTTCGTGCCCAAGGGCACGGACGCGGCGCCCGCCACCCCGCCGGCGCCCGTCGCGCACTCCACCGGCGCCGGCCGGGTCGTCGTCACCGTGCCGGGCACGTGGGACCGCGACACCGGCGTCCTCGGGTACGAGGTGCGCCGCGAGGACGGCACCCTCGTCGGGACGGCCTCCGTCGAGTCGTGGGCCTTCACGATCCCGCAGCTGCGCTTCACGGACGCGACGGCGACGCCCGGGGCGAGCGTCCGGTACCGGGTGCGGGCGACCGGCGGGACGGCGTCGGCCTGGTCGGCGTGGTCGGCCGCCGTGTCCGTGCGCACGGACGCCCCGGCGCCGCTGGCCACGACGGCCCTGGCGACGACCCCGGACGTCTGGTGGCGCCTCGGCGACACGACGGACGGGGCCGCCGCCGGCACCCAGTCCGACGCGAGCGGCAACGCCCGGACGGCGACCCTCACCGGCGCGACGACCGCGCCGGACGGCGTGACGACCGGGGACGCGGCCGTCACCCTCGCCGGCAGCGGCGGGGCGGCGGCGGACGCCGCGCAGACCCTCGGGACCGCGTGGACGACGTCCCTGTGGTTCCGCACGACGTCCCGCCGGGGCGGCGCGCTGGCCGGCTGGAGCGCGGCCGCCGACGGCACCGGGACGACGGACCGGGTGCTCTGGCTCGACAACGACGGCAAGGTCGTGACCGCCGTCCGCTCCGATCTCGCGAACGGCCAGGTGCCCCGCCCGGGCCGCCCGGTGTTCACCCTGGTGCGGTCGACGCGGACCGTCGCCGACGGGCTCTGGCACCAGGCCACGGCCACGTTCGACGGCACGACGCTGACGCTCTACGTCGACGGGACCGCCGTCGGGACGGCGGCCGCGACGAGCACCGGCGCGCTCACCGACGCCTACCTGCGCGCCGGCCAGGTCGACCTCGGGTACTTCTACTCGGTCTTCGGGGCGAACTTCACCCACACCCCGGCACCCGGTGACCCGGCGGTCGCCGGCGGGCTCGACGAGGTCGCCTCGTGGTCGCGGGCGCTGGCCGCCGACGAGGTCGCGGCGCTCTACGTCGCGGGTGCGTCCGGCTCCTGAGCCGTCGTCCCGAGCTGCGGCGGCTCGGCGGCGACGACCGCGGTCGCGCCGTCGATCCGCAGCACGGTGACGCGGGTCCCCAGCGGCAGCACGCTGCCGGGGCCCTCGGCCCGGGCGGACCAGACCTCCCCGGCGAGCTTGACCTGGCCGCCGCGGGGGTCGACCTCCGTGAGGACCTCCGCGGTCTGCCCGACGAGGGCGGCCACCCCTGTCGGGTGGTGGGCGGTGCGGTCGCTCCAGGCGACGAGCGGCGGCCGGCCGACGAACAGCAGGCCCACCGAGACGACGCCGAAGACGACCACCTCGACGGGCAGCGGGGCGCCGAGCGCGTCCGCGAAGGCGGCCGCGAGGGCGCCGCCGGCGAACATCAGCAGCACGAAGTTGAGGGACGCGACCTCAGCGAGGGCCGCGAGCAGCGCGATGGCCAGCCAGACCAGCCACATGTCGTCCACCCCGATCCTGCGGCCGCCCCGGAGGCGACCGTCACCCGTCCAGACGAAGGCGTGCGGCGTACCGGTTCCCGACCCGCTCCACATCGAGCGGGATGTCGAACGTCGCCGTCAGCGTATCCGCCGTGATGGTCTCCTCGACCGGGCCGGCGGCCACCACCCGGGCCTGGCGCAGGAGCAGGGCGTGGGTGAAGCCCGGGGGGATCTCCTCGACGTGGTGCGTCACGAGGACGAGCACGGGCGAGCGCTTGTCGCCCGCGAGCTCGGAGAGGTCGCGGACCAGGGTCTCCCGGCCGCCGAGGTCGAGACCGGCGGCCGGCTCGTCGAGCAGGACGATCTCCGGGTCGGTCATGAGCGAGCGGGCGAGCTGGACGCGCTTGCGCTCGCCCTCGCTCAGGGTGCCGAAGGTCCGCTCCGAGAGGTGCGCGACGCCGAAGGCGGCGAGCAGGTCCTCCGAGCGGCGGTGGTCCTGGGTGTCGTACTGCTCGCGCCAGCGCCCCGCGATCGCGTACGCCGCGGTGAGGACGACGTCCCCGACCTTCTCGTTCGCGGGCAGGCTCTCGGCGAACGCGGCGCTCGACAGCCCGATCCGGGGCCGCAGCTCGAAGACGTCGACCTTGCCGAGCTGCTCGCCGAGGATCGACGCCGAGCCCTTCGTGGGGTGCATCCGCGCACCGGCGATCTGCATGAGGGTCGTCTTGCCCGCCCCGTTGGGGCCGAGCACCACCCACCGCTCGCCCTCGCGCACCGTCCACGTGACGTCGTCGAGAAGTGTCGCGCCGTCGCGCACCACGCTGACGCCGATCAGGTCCAGGACCTCCCGCATGGGGCGAAACCCTAGGGCACGCGGCGCGGGCCCCCGGCACCTACCCTGGCTCTCGTGCTCGACGTCCCCCGTTCCGCCCGGCTCGCCGCCTGGGGCAGCGCCGTGCTCGCGGGCCTGACGGACCGCGACCGGGCGGTCCGCGCGGTCGTCCGCAGTGACGAACCGCACGGGGTCGAGGACCCCGACGCGCACGCCGTGCCGCCCGCCGCCGCCTTCGCGGGGGCACCGCTCGCGCTGGCCGACCTGCTCGACGGGCTGGCGGCGCACGGCGTCCCCGGGCTGCGCGCGGTGCTGCCGGCGCCGGGCGACGTCCTCGGCCTGCCGGGACCGCCCGCGCTCAACACCCTCGCCCTCGACGCCGGGGAGGCGGTCCTCACGGCGGCGCCCGACCCGGGGCCGGGGGCGGCCCCGCCGAGCCTGGCCCTGCTGCCCGTCGTCGAGGAGTTCGGCTCGGCGTGGGAGCCCGGGGCGCTCGTCACGTGGCGCGTGCTGCCCGCCGGGCCGCGCCGGGTCGACGCCGCCGGCAGCCTCGGCGAGGCCGAGCGGGCGCTCAAGGAGGCACTCCGGGAGGCGACCGAGGAGCTCGCGCGGCTCGACGTCGCCCGCTGGCGCGACGACGCCGCCGAGGCGATCGCCGCCGTCCGGGACGGCACGCTCGTGCCCGACGCGCTGCCGCCGTCCGCACCCGCGCGCGCGGTCCGGGTCCTCGGGACCGCGGCCCGGCTGCGGGCGATCGTCGACCTCGCCGTCGCCGACGACGGGGCGGCGGTCACGGGCTACGAGGCGACGCGGCGGGCCCAGGCGCTGCGCGGGCTGGACGGCGTCGCGCGGCACGCGATCGTCGCCGCCGTCAACGCCGTCCTCGAGCCCCGCACCTGACGCCCCCAGCGGCCGCACGCGACCGCTCAGCGGTCGAGGACCGCCCAGACGAGCTTGCCCTCCGGGTGCCGCGGGAGGACGCCCCAGCGGCTGCACAGGGCGTCCACGAGGACGAGCCCGTGCCCGCGTTCGTCGCCCTCGGCGGGCGTCCGGCGGACGAGCGGGTCACGGCTGCGGTCGCCGACGGTGACCTCGAGCCGGTCGGGCCGCCGGGTCACCCCGATGTCGACCTCGGTGCCGGCGTGCACGACGGCGTTCGTCACGAGCTCGTCGAGGACGAGCGCCGCGACGGCGACCTCGTCGAGCCGGCCCCAGCCCTGCAGGACCGCGGTGAGCCAGCGACGCGCGACCCCGGGGGCGTGCAGGGTCGGCTGCAGCCGGATCGACGCCCGGTCGGTGGCGGGCAGCCGCCGTGGCGCCGGAGCCTGCGCGAGGTCCGTCACCACGGTGAGCCCGGAGCCGCCGTCGGCCTGGATCCGGGCCCGGACCGGGTCGTCGACGAGCACGACGAACGGGCAGTCGGGCCAGCGGCGCAGGGTCTGCGCGATCTCGGGGAGCACCGCGAGGGCGGCTGCGTCCCGGACCCCGCCGCGCAGGTCGCAGACGACCATCGGCGGTTCGTCGGCCGCCGCCCGCAGGAGCTCCAGGCGGAGCCTGGGCACCATGTCGTCGCGAAGCTCCTCGTGCGGACGCACGACGACGACGCCGCCCCGTTCTGCCATCGCCTGTCGGACCTCCCGCCGTACCGAGCAGCCTCAACCCTGCGGCAGGGCGCGCGACCTGTCCAGCGCAGGTGCGGGCCGCCCGCCTCCTCCGTCCGGATGATTCCGCATGATCGATGCATGACTGCATGCGACCCGGGGAACCCTTGCAGTGTGCCGACGATCGACGACGATGCACGCGGTGTGCTCGACCGCCTGCTCCTGCTGGCCCTCGAGGACGCCGCGGACCGCACCTACCGGTTGCACGCCGGTGCCCCGGCGCAGTTCGTGAGCGAGGTGCTGTGCGCCGAGCTCGAGGTCGACGGGTTCCTCGACCGCGGTGACGGCCCCCGGCTGTCCGAAGGGCTGCGCGCCGCCGTGACGCGCGCGGCCGCCGAGATCTCGGCCGGACGGCGCCCGGGCGGTGTGCTCCCGCAGAGCCGGACCGAGTCTCAGCCCAGCACCGAGCGGTAGACCTCCACGGTCCGGTCGGCGATGGCGTCCCAGGAGAAGTGCTGCTCGGCGCGCAGCCGCCCCGCCCGGCCCATCTCCCGCGCCCGGGCCGGGTCGCCCGTCACCTCGGTGAGCGTGGCGGCCAGGTCGGCGACGAACTTCTCCGGGTCGGTCGGGGTGCCCGTCCCGTCCTGGACCTGCTCGATCGGCACGAGGCGGCCGGTGACCCCGTCGTCGACGACCTCCGGGATGCCGCCGGTGGCGGTGCCGACGACGGCCGCCTCGCAGGCCATCGCCTCGAGGTTGACGATGCCCAGCGGCTCGTAGACCGACGGGCAGACGAACGTCGTCGCCGCGGAGAGCACCTGGCAGAGCTCGGCCCGGGGCAGCATGCGCTCGATCCAGACGACGCCGGTGCGCTCCTTCGACAGCTCGGCGACCAGCCCGCTGACCTCGGCCATGATCTCCGGGGTGTCCGGCGCGCCCGCGCAGAGCACGAGCTGGACCTCCGGGGGCAGCAGCCGGGCCGCGCGCAGCAGGTAGGGCAGCCCCTTCTGGCGGGTGATCCGGCCGACGAAGACGATGCTCGGCCGGTCCGGGTCGATGCCGAGCGCGCGGACGGCGTCCGGGTTCTCGTCCCGCACCCAGCCGTCGAGCTCGATGCCGTTGTGGACGACGACGACCTTGTCCGGGTCGACCTCCGGGTAGCTGCGCAGGATGTCCTCGCGCATGCCCGCGCTCACGGCGATGACCGCCGCGGCCCCGAGGTACGCCGTCCGCTCGGCCCAGGACGACAAGGCGTAGCCGCCGCCGAGCTGCTCGGCCTTCCACGGCCGCAGCGGCTCCAGGCTGTGCGCGGAGAGCACGTGCGGGACGCCGTGGAGCAGGCCCGCGAGGTGGCCGGCGAGGTTGGCGTACCAGGTGTGGGAGTGGACGACGTCCGCCCCGCCGCAGTCCGCGGCGATCGCGAGGTCGACGCCGAAGGTGCGCAGCGCCGGGTTGGCGGCGGCCAGCCCCGGCAGGTCCGGGTAGCCCGTGACACCCTCCTCGACGACCGTCTCGCCGAAGGCCCGGACCCGGACGTCGACGCGGCCCCGGAGCACGGCGGCGAGGTTCTCCACATGGACGCCGGCGCCGCCGTAGACGTTCGGCGGGTACTCACGGGTCAGCAGGTCGATGCGCACGCATGTCACCGTAGTGCGACAGCCCGCGGACGCCATAGGGTCAGCGCCATGGCGACTGGGAGTCGGGGTACCAAGAAGGCGGTCAGGGTCCTGGCGATCGTCCTCGCCGGCGGCGAGGGCAAGCGGCTCATGCCGCTCACGGCCGACCGGGCCAAACCCGCCGTGCCCTTCGGGGGTGTCTACCGGCTGGTCGACTTCGCCCTGAGCAACCTGGTCAACGCCAGGTACCTGCGCATCGTCGTCCTCACGCAGTACAAGTCGCACAGCCTGGACCGGCACATCTCCCAGGGCTGGCGGATGTCGACCCTCATGGGCAACTACATCGCCCCGGTCCCGGCCCAGCAGCGCGTGGGCAAGCGCTGGTACCTCGGCAGCGCCGACGCGATCTACCAGAGCCTCAACCTGCTGCGCGACGAGAAGCCCGACATCGTCGTCGTCGTCGGTGCCGACCACGTGTACCGGATGGACTTCGGCCAGATGGTCCAGGCGCACATCGAGAGCGGCGCACCGTGCACCGTCGCGGCGATCCGGCAGCCGATCAGCCTCGCCGACCAGTTCGGCGTCATCAAGTCCCACCCCGAGGACCCGCGCCGGATCGAGGCGTTCCTCGAGAAGCCGAAGAACCCCGAAGGCCTCGCGGACGCGCCCGACCAGGTGCTCGCCTCGATGGGCAACTACGTCTTCGACGCGGACGCCCTCGTCGAGGCCGTGACCCGGGACGCCGACCTGGAGACGTCCAAGCACGACATGGGCGGCGACATCGTCCCCGACTTCGTGTCGCGCGGCGAGGCCGCGGTCTACGACTTCATCGAGAACGACGTGCCGGGCTCCGACGAGCGCGACCGGGACTACTGGCGCGACGTCGGGACGCTCGACGCCTACTTCGAGGCCCAGATGGACCTCATCTCCGTGCACCCGGTCTTCAACCTCTACAACTACGAGTGGCCGATCTACACCCACCTCGGGGCCTGGCCGCCGGCGAAGTTCGTGCACGGCTGGCACGGCCGGATCGGGCACGCCGTGAACTCGATCGTCTCCCCCGGCTGCGTCGTCTCCGGTGCCCTCGTGGAGAACTCGGTGCTCTCGCCGAACGTCGGGGTGCACTCCTGGGCGACCGTGAGCGACAGCGTCCTCATGGACGACGTGGAGATCGGCCGGCACGCCGTCGTCCGGCGGGCGATCCTCGACAAGGGCGTCGTCGTCCCCGAGGGCGCCCGGATCGGGATGGACCCCGACGAGGACCTCGAGCGCGGCTTCACCGTCACCGAGTCCGGGATCACGGTCGTCGGCAAGGGTCAGAAGGTCCCCGTCTGATGGCACGTCCGGTCCGGATCGGCGTGCAGCTGCAGCCGCAGCACGCCGACTACGCCGAGATCCGCCGCGCCGTCGCCGAGGCCGAGGAGGCCGGGGTCGACGTCGTCTTCAACTGGGACCACTTCTTCCCGCTGTACGGCGAGGCGGACGGCAAGCACTTCGAGTGCTGGACGATGCTCGGCGCCTGGGCGGAGGCGACGTCCCGGGTCGAGATCGGCGCGCTCGTCACCTCGGTCGGCTACCGCAACCCAGAGCTGCTCGCCGACATGGCCCGGACCGTCGACCACATCAGCGGCGGCCGGCTGCTGCTCGGCATCGGCGCCGGCTGGTTCGAGCGCGACTACGCCGAGTACGGGTACGCGTTCGGCACCCCCGGGTCGCGGCTGGGCGACCTCGAGCAGGCGCTGCCGCGGATCGAGCGCCGGTGGGCGGCCCTCAACCCGGCCCCGACGCGCAGGATCCCGGTGCTCGTCGGCGGCGGCGGCGAGAAGAAGACGCTGCGCTACACCGCCCGGCACGCCGACATCTGGCACGGCTTCGGCGACCCGGACACCCTGGCCCGCAAGCACACCGTCCTCGACGAGTGGTGCGTCACCGAGGGCCGCGACCCCGACGAGATCGAGCGCTCGGCGTCCGCCGCGGACAAGGCCCCCGACGAGATCGGTGAGGCGCTGCTGCGCGTCGGCACGCGCCTGGTCACCCTCGGGCTCACCGGGCCGAAGTACGACCTCGGACTCACCCGGGACTGGGTCGCGTGGCGCGACGACGTGAACCGGCAGCAGGCGGCGGTCGGGGCCTGAACCGCCCGTCGGCAGGTCGCCGATAGCCTTCCGGGGTGACCGCCGCACCGACCGACCTGCCCGTCCCCGCCGTCCCGCCGCAGCCCGCGCACGACGCCCGCACCGTCCTCGTGACGGTCACCGGACCCGACCGGCCCGGCGTGACGTGGGAGGTCTTCGAAGCCGTCGCGGTGCCCGGGGTGGAGGTGCTGGACGTCGAGCAGGTCGTCGTCCGGGGCAACCTCACCCTCGCGGTGCTGCTCACCGCGGGCCCCGACGAAGGCGCCCTCATGGCCGCCGCGCACGCCGCCGGCGCGCGGCTCGGGATGACCGTCACGTGCATCAGCGGGCACGGCGACAACGCCCCCCGCAAGGCGGGCCGGCTGCACGTGACCGTTCTCGGGGCCCCGCTGCTGCCGAGCGCCGTCGCCTCGATCGCCGGCCGGCTCGCCGCGCGCGGCGCGAACATCGACCGGATCCGGCGGCTGTCCCGCTGGCCGGTGACGACGGTCGAGTTCGACGTCTCGGGCGACGACGTCCTCGTGCTGCGGCGCGAGCTCGCCGCCGAGGCGGTCTCGCACCGCGTCGACATCGCCGTCTCCCCCGCCGGCCTGGCCCGCCGCGGCCGCCGCCTCGTCGTCATGGACGTCGACTCGACGCTCATCCAGGACGAGGTCATCGAGCTGCTCGCCGGGCACGCCGGCCGCGGGGCCGAGGTCGCGGCCGTCACCGAGCGGGCGATGCGCGGCGAGCTCGACTTCGCCGCGAGCCTGCACGAACGGGTCGCCTGCCTGGCCGGGCTCCCGGAGTCGGTGCTCGCCGAGGTGCGGGCCGCCGTCCGGCTGACGCCCGGCGCCCGGACGCTGTGCCGCACGCTGCGCCGCCTCGGCTTCACCCTCGCCGTGGTCTCCGGCGGCTTCATCGAGGTCGTCGGCCCGCTCGCCGAGGAGCTCGGCATCCAGCACGCCCGGGCGAACCGTCTCGAGGTCGTCGACGGCGTCCTCACCGGCCGCGTCGTCGGCGAGGTCGTCGACCGCGCCGGCAAGGCCGCGGCGCTGCGCGCCTTCGCCGAGGCCGAGGGCCTGCCGCTCGAGCGGACCGTCGCGATCGGGGACGGAGCCAACGACCTCGACATGCTCGCCGCCGCCGGTCTCGGCGTCGCCTTCAACGCCAAGCCCGTCGTGCGGGCCCAGGCCGACACCGCCGTCAACGTGCCCTACCTCGACGCCGTGCTGTACCTGCTCGGCATCCCGCGCGCGGACGTCGAGGACGCGGACGACGCCGACGGCACGGGGGCCGCCACCGATGGTCCGTGAGCCGGTCGCCGACGCGGTCTGGGCCGCACGGCTGCCGGACGTCTTCGCACCCCCGTGAGATCGGGTACGCGGCGGCACGGGTCCGGGCGACGACCTCGGCCGTCCGCGAGAGCCTCGTCTCCCGGCTCCACCTCGTCGCGCTGACCGCCGCGGGCGGGGTGCTCGTCTGTCGCACCGCGGACGGCCGGATGTTCCTGCCCGGCGGCACGAAGGAGGCGGGCGAGTCGCTCGACGCCCTGGCGCGCCAGGAGCTCGCCGAGGAGGCCGGCGCGGAGCTGGTCTCGCCGCTGCGGCGCTTCGCCGGGTACGAGGCGACGAGCAGCCTGCCGCGGCCGTACCGGCCCCACCAGCCGCACCCGGTCGCCCACTGGGGCTACGCCGTGGCGGCCGCGCGGGTCGTCGGCCCGCCGACGTGTCCCCCGGACGCCGAGCAGGTCGTCGAGGTCCTCGCTCTCGACCCGGCCGAGGCCGTCACCCGGCTCGCGGACCCCGACCCGCTGCACGCGGGAATGCTGCGCCTCGCGCTGGCGATGAGGCTGGTCGGCTGACGATCTCCGGCGATCGCACCCGGTCGGGTGCGGCGTCGTCGTCGGTCCTGCGGGTCGTGGCGCTTGCGTGACGGCGTCCTCTGGCGGGGTACGCACCCCACCGGGGTGCGTCCTCCGGTGTCGAACCCACGTCACGTCGTCCTGTGGTGCGTTCTCGACGCCACCACGCACTCTTGGGGTGCTCTCCGCACCAGAGGACGGGCCCCCCTGCTCCTTCCTGTGCGTCCCGCACCAGAGGACGGCCGGGCACGACGTCGTCGCGCCGGAGAGCGCGCTCGTCGTGCAGCGCCGGGTGCGAGCTCCCGCGTGCGGGCCTGAGAGCGGTCGCCCGGGACGCACCTGTCGGTGGTCGCGCCTACGCTTCCCGGACATGACGGACATCACTCCTGCCCCACGCATCGACCGTCCGGTCTTCCCGGAGGGCTACGGGATCCCGGACACGACCGACGGCCTGCTGCCCTGGTCGGACGTCGAGGCCCGGCTCGTCGCCGCGACGGCCTACTGGCTCGCCACGACCCGGCCCGACGGCCGGCCCCACGTCGTCCCGCGCTGGGGCGTCTGGCTCGACGGTCGCTTCTGGTACGACGGCGCGCCGACGACCCGGCACGCGGTGAACCTCACGACGAACCCGGCCTGCGCGCTGCACCTCGAGAGCGGCACGCAGACCGTCATCGTCGAGGGCGAGTCGCACCCCGCCCGGGCCGACGCGGACGACCTCGGCGCACGGCTCTCCGCCGCGTTCGTCAAGTACAAGGACCAGGGCTACTCCCCCGGGCCGGACTCCTGGGCCGGTGAGGACGGCGGTGGACTGCGGGTGCTCACGCCGCACCGGGCCCTGGCCTGGTTCAGCTTCCCGGGGGACGCGACGCGCTTCCGGTTCCGCTGACCCGGCGAGCGGGACCTCCGGCCCGGAGCACTCCTCCCGAAGCCCCCGGACCGCCTGCCGCACGGTGAATTCTCGTCGACGCCCCGACCGCCGGCGGTGCGCGCGTGATGGACTGAGGTGCACGGGCGGGGGCGCGGAAGGGGCGGTCCGGTGGACGCTGGCACAGCAGTGGGACGACGGGTCTTCAGCGAGTCGGTGCGGCTCGGCAAGCAGCTCGACGAGCTGGTGCCGGGCGGGGCGCACACGTACGCCAAGGGGGCGGACCAGTACCCCCAGGACATGGCCCCGGTCGTCGACCGCGGCCTCGGGGCGCACGTCTGGGACGTGGACGGCAACCGGTACGTGGAGTACGGCAGCGGGCTGCGTGCCGTCGCGCTCGGCCACGCGCACCCGCGGGTCACCGAGGCGGCCGCGGCGGCGATGGCCCGCGGCACGAACTTCTGCCGACCGAGCGCGCTCGAGGCGCAGGCGGCCGAGACGCTGCTGTCCCTGCTGCCCGGCGCGGACATGGTCAAGTTCGCGAAGAACGGTTCCGACGCGACGACGGGTGCGTTGCGGCTCGCGCGTGCCGCGACCGGCCGGGACCTCGTGGCGGTCTGCCGCGACCACCCGTTCTTCTCCGTCGACGACTGGTTCATCGGGACGACCCCGATGCACGCGGGGATCCCGGAGTCGGTCCGGGCGCAGACGCTGACGTTCCGCTACGGCGACCTCGACGACGTCCGCCGCCTGCTCGAGACGCACCGCGGCCAGGTCGCGGCGCTCTTCCTCGAAGGGGTCACGCAGACCGAGCCGCCCGCCGGCTGGGCGCAGGGCCTGCGGGCGCTGTGCGACGAGCACGGCACGCTGCTCGTCGTCGACGAGATGATCAACGGCTTCCGGCTGGCGCTGGGCGGTGCGCAGGAGGTCTACCCCTACCGGCCGGACCTCTCGGCGTTCGGCAAGGCGATGGGCAACGGCTTCGCGGTCTCGGCCCTCGCCGGCCGGCGCGAGCACATGCGACTCGGCGGCGCCGTCGACGACGCCGACCGCGTCTTCCTCCTCTCCACGACGCACGGCGCCGAGACCCACGGCCTGGCCGCCTTCCTCGCAGTCGTCGACGTGTACCGCGGCGAGGACGTCATCCGCCGGCTGCACGCCACGGGCGAGCTCCTGCGGGCCCGGGTCACCGACGCGCTGCAGGCGGCCGGGGTCGGCGAGCACGTCAGGCTGCTCGGGCTGCCCCCGAACCTCGTGCACGCCACGCTCGACGCGGACGGCGAGCGGTCGCAGGCCTTCCGGACGCTCTTCCTCGCCGAGCTCCTGGACCGGGGCGTCATCGCGCCCTCGTTCGTCGTGAGCGCCGCGCTCACCGAGGACGACGTCGCCGCCACCGCGGACGCCGTGCACGAGGCGGGGCTCGTGTACCGGCGCGCGCTGGACGAGGGCGTGGCCCGGTACCTGCGCGGCCGGCCGGTGCGGCCCGCGATCCGCGCGCGCGGCTGAGCGGCGCGACCCGGGATGTCAGGCGTCCGGTGCGTCGTCCGCGACCGCGTAGACCGACACGTGCGACGTGCTCGCGGCGTCGAACGGCCGGCCCGCCCAGTCGGCCGTCCGGGCGACCCGCCGAAGACCGGCGGCGATCGCGAGGGCGTCGAGCTCCGACGGCCAGACGTAGCGCAACCGGTTGGGGCGCAACGCGACACCGCCCGCGTCGAGGACGACGTCCTGGGTCCGGATCACCTGGGCCACCGGGTCGTGGGTGCCGAGCCTGAGCACCGCCGAGGTCTCGTCGAGGGCTCCGACGGTCACCTGGCGGCCGCCCGACCACCGGGCGGGGTCCGGGACGAAGGCCTCCACGACGAGCAGGCCGTCGTCGGCGAGGTGCCGGCGGGCACCGCGCAGGCAGGCCAGCTGGGCGGCCTGGTCCGGGAGCAGGAAGAGGGTGCTGAAGGCGACGAGGACGACGTCGAAGCGCCGGCCGAGCGCGAGGTCGGTGAAGTCCGCGAGGACGACCTCGACGGCGTCGGCGCCGGGGCGGTCGCGCAGCCGGTCGAGCATCTCCGGGGAGGCGTCGACCCCCGTGACCGTGAACCCACCCGCGGCGAGCGGCACGGCGAGGCGGCCGGTCCCCACCCCGAGCTCGAGCAGCCGCCGGCCCGGGAGCAGCCCGGACAGCATGGCGACCACGACCGCCACGTCCTCGCGGTTCTCGAAGAGCCGGTCGTAGTCAGGCGCCCAGAGCCGGCCGTACCCGCCCGGGTCGCCCGTCGCCCCCATGTCGTCCTCCCGTCGGGCACCTGCGCACCCGTCGGTCCCGACGCTAGCGCGACCCCGCCCGGCACCGGCGCCGGTTAGCCTTGAGCGTGATCCCCGAGCCCGCACGGCGGCGTCGCAGCGCGCTGGTCGCCGTGCCGGCGTGGGCCGGGTACCTCGCCCTGGCGGTGCTCGCGACGGTGGCCCCGCGCAACGGGTTCGACGTGGCCGTCCGGGACGTCGCCAGGCCGGGGGACGACTGGGGCCCGGCGCAGCAGCGCTGGGACGTGCTGCAGAACGCCCTCCAGCCGGTCGTCGTGCTGGGGCTCCTCGTCGCCGTGACGCTCTGGGCGGTCGTCCGCCGGCGGAGCCTGCGTCCCGCGCTCACGACGGCCGTGGCCGCGGTGTCCGGGGTCGCGGTCGTCGCCGTCTCCAAGGCGCTCGTGGCCCGTCCGGACGCCTTCTCCGCGCCTGGTGTGCCGAGCGGGAGCTTCCCGTCCGGGCACACCTTCACCGCGGTGGCGTTCCTCGGCCTCGCGCTGCTCGCGGTCCGGCCGCGTCCCCCGGCCTGGGCCTGGGGCGTCGTCCTGCTCCTGGGGGCCGGCATGGGGATCTCCCTGCTGGTGCAGGGGGTGCACTGGGCGACGGACGTGCTCGCCTCGCTGCTCCTCGGGGTGGCCTGCCTGGCGACCGTCGTCGCGACCGGGGCGTCGGACGGGGCCGTCGAGGGTCAGCCGAAGGTGCTGCCGGCGTCCTGGCGATAGGGCGCCGCGCGCCACTGGTCCGCCGTGAGGTCGCGGGACGCGTCGAACGCCGTGAAGTGCCAGGGGCCGGTGTACCGGTTGGCGCGCCAGACGTTGCGCTGCGCGAACGTGACGGCCGACTGGACGACGTCCCCCTTGTACGGCGAGTTCTCCGGCCAGGTCCCGTAGTTCGAGAAGACCGCGTTGCGCCCGCACAGCGAGGTGGTGCAGCCGACCGCCTTGCGGGAGAAGACGAAGTCGTTGTCGCGGACGGCGACGTTCTGCGTCCTGAAGCGCTCACCGAACACACGCCGGAACCACGGGCAGGTCGCGGTGACGTCGCCGTCCTCGTCCGCCGGCCGGCAGAACCTGTCGGCGTTCTCCCAGAGGACGACGCCGTCCCAGTTGTCGCGCAGGTAGTTCCCGACGATCTCGGAGCGCGCGAACCGGTCGCCGGCGCGGGCGTCCCCGCCCGCCTCCGACACGTAGACCGCGCCGACGGGGAAGGCGTCCCCGGCCTTCTGGAACTGCCGGCCCTTGACGATCGCGTTGCGCAGCATGACGTTGTCGGCGATCCGGAAGTTGAAGCTCACCTCGTAGAAGACGGCCTCGTTGTCGTTGCCCTCGATCCAGTTGCCCTCGATCCGCACGTCCCTGTTGTTCGTGTCGGCCCACAACCCGGCGCCCCGGTTGTCGTGGACGTAGTTCGCGGTGAGCACCGCGGTCTCGGTGGCCCACAGCTTGCCGCCGCCGGTGCAGCCGCAGCCGTCGCGCAGCCGCTCCCAGTCGTCGGTGTTGTTGCCCCAGATCTCGTTGTGGTCCAGGACCACGTCGCGGACGGCGGTGTCGCCCTGCGCGGCGAACGCACTGAACCCGTACTGGCCGTTCTCCGACAGGCAGTTCCACGACGTCCGGCTGCCGCTGCCCAGCATGAGGGCGGCACCGTCGTTGTCGGTGAGCGTGGAGCTGCGGACGGTCCAGCCCGCCCCGCGGTCGTGGTTGACGACGCCCTCGTCGTTGTTCGACCGGCCGGTCCCGAAGCCGCGGATCGTCAGGTGCTCGATCGTGACGTCACGGGCGGTCTGGGTGAACGCGTAGAGGTTCTTCCGCCGGCCGTCGAGCACGGCTCCCGGGGCACCGACGAACGTGGCGCCGTCCCCGGGGATGATCTGCGCGAAGGCGTCGTCGCCGAGGGTGTGGGCACCGGGCGCGAACCAGAACGTGACCCCCGGCCGGGAGAACGTGCCGTCGGCGACGAGCGCGCCGTTGTCCCCCGCCGGGACGGTCAGCGCGCCGGGCGGCGGCGTCGCCGGGCCGTCGAGCACACCGGCGTTCCCGCAGACCCGCGCGGGTGGCTCCGTCGGGCGCGCGCTCCCCGGCCGCGCGGGGATGCCGGGGCCGGTCGGGCCGGAAGCGCTCGGCGACGCCGTCGTGGGACCGCCCCCGGCGGCCGTCGTCGACGGTGTCACGGCCGGTGCCGCGGCCGGTGCGTCGTCCCCGAGGGCGGTACGCCAGACGACGACGCCCGCCGCGAGCGCCACGACGAGCGCCGCGGCCAGCAGGGCACCGGACCGGTCGGGCAGGCGTCGACGTGGCGCACTCGTCACTGATATCCCCCGCGTTCCGAAGCGGATCCAGGGGCTCCGCTGGGAGAATTCACTATATGTCCGGGCCTGCGGCACCGACGCCGGGACGAACCTCCCGCGGGGGGCTCGTCGCGACGGTGCGCGGCAGCGCCGGCCGGCTCGGCTGGGGGCTGGCGGACCAGGCCGTCTCGAGCCTGACGAACTTCGCGGTGACGCTCGCCGTCGCCCGGACCCTGACCCCCGTCGAGTTCGGTGCCTTCAGCCTCGCCTACGTCACGTACGCCTTCGCGCTCAACGCCTCGCGCGGACTGGCCACCGACCCGCTCATGGTGCGGTTCAACCACGCGGAGGGGGACGTCCGCCGGGCGGCCGTCGCCGGCAGCACCGCGACCGCCCTGACGATCGGGCTCGTCCTCGCCGCCGTCGTGGGCGTGGTCGGCGTGCTGCTCCCGGGGCCGGCCGGCGGGTCCTTCCTCGCGCTGGCCGTCGTGCTGCCCGGCCTGCTGCTCCAGGACAGCTGGCGTTACGTCTTCTTCTCCGGCTCGACGGGCGGCCGGGCCCTCGTCAACGACCTCGTGTGGGCCGCGGCGCTCGTCCCCGGCGTCGCCGTGCTGCTCGCCACCGGGGCCCGCAGCGCCGCCTGGTTCGTCCTGGCGTGGGGCGCGGCCGCCGCCCTCGCGGCGGTGGTCGGCGTGGTCCAGGCTGGTGTGCTGCCCGCGCCGGGGGCCGTCCGGGGCTGGCTACGGACCCAGCGCGACCTGGGGCTGCGCTACCTCGCGGAGGGGACGGCGTCCGCGGGCGCGACCCAGCTGCGCAGCTCGGCGGTCGGCGTCGTCCTCGGGCTGTCGGCGGTCGGGTACGTCCAGGCGGCCGCCACCCTGATGGGTCCGGTGACGCTCGTCATGGTGGGCCTCAACCTCGTCGTGGTCCCGGAGATCGCCCGCGTGATCCGCCGGGCGCCGCGCCGGGTGCCGCTGGCGTGCCTGCTGTTCGGCCTGCTGCTCGCGTCGGCGACGCTCGCCTGGGGCGCCGTCCTGCTCCTCGCGCTCCCGCGGGGGCTCGGCGAGGCGGTGCTCGGCGACATCTGGGCCGGCACGTACCCCGTGCTGCCGCTCGCGGTGCTGGCCTCGGTCGGCGGCAGCCTGCAGTCCGGCGCGGGTGCCGGCCTGCGGGCGCTCGGTGCGGCCCGCCGGAGCCTGCGCGCGATGCTCGTCGGCATGACGGTCTACGTCGCCCTCACCGTCGGGGGGGCGGTCGCGTTCGGGCTCACGGGCACGATGGCTGGTGCCGCCGCTGCGGCCTGGATCGGTGCGGCGCTCTGGTGGCGCGAGCTGCGCGCGGCGGCGCGGGAGCACGCCCTCGACGAGACGGCTGCCGGGGCGTCCGCCCCGGCAGCACCCTGAACGGTCGCGCCCGCGCACGGGCGCAGTGAGGACGGTGGTCGACGTGGACCTCACCGGGACGTCGCCGGCGGACGAGCGGGGACGCTACCGCCCGGCGGACGGCGCGGACGGCGCCCTGCCCCGGGTGCCGCTCGTCGTCGCCACCACCCTGCGCCCCGAGGGCATCACCGGCGTCCACACCCACTTCACCCAGCTCCTCGCGCACCTCGCCGGGACGGCTACAGGGACGGCTGCCGGGGCCGGGGCGACGCTGCTCACCCCGTTCTCCTGGGGCGGGCCGCTGCGGGTGCCCGTCTTCGGTGCGCGCTTCGCCCTGGACCGGGTCTCCCCCGCCGCCGGCGTCGCCTGGTACCGCGCGGGCCACGAGGCGTTCCTGCGCCGGGCGCTGCGCCGGTACCTGCGCTCGCACGGCGACTGCGTCGTGTACGCGCAGTGCCCGCTGTCGGCCCGGGCGGCCCTGCGGGAGCGACTCGGTCCGCACCAGCGCGTCGTCCTCGCGGTCCACTTCCGCGTCTCGCAGGCCGACGAGTGGGCCGACAAGGGGCTGGTCCCGCGCGACGGTCGGGTCTTCCGCGGCATCCGGGACCTTGAACGGGCCGTGCTGCCCCGGGTCGACGGGCTCGTCTACGTCTCGCGCTGGGCCCGGGAGGCGGTCCTCGACTGGCTGCCCGAGGCGGCCGCGGTGCCGTCCGCCGTCGTGGACAACTTCGTGACCCCGTACGAGCCGGCCACCCCGCCGGGGCCGCTCGCCGACCTCGTGACCGTGGGCAACCTGGAGACGGTGAAGAACCACCGCTACCTGCTCGAGGTGCTCGCGGCCGCGGGCGCCCGAGGCCGGCGGGTGACCCTCGACGTCTACGGCGAGGGACCGGAACGGGCGGACCTCGAGCGCCGGGCGAGGCAGCTCGGCGTGGCGGACCTGGTGCGCTGGCACGGGTTCCGGCGCGACGTGCGGGACCGGCTGCCGGGGTACCGGCTGTACGTCCACGCCTCGTACTCCGAGTCGTCGTCCCTGGCCATCATGGAGGCGATGGCGGCCGGGCTGCCCGTCGTGGCCGGGGACACCGGTCCGCTGACGGAGCTCTTCGACGACGGGGTCGAGGGCCGGCTGTGGCCGCTCGACGACGCCGCGGCCGCGGCCGGCGTCCTGCTCGGCCTGCTCGACGACGAGCCGGCCCGGGAGCGCGCGGCGCAGGCCGCCCGGCACCGGTTCGCCCGCGACTTCACGGCCGCGGCGGTGGCCCCGCGGCTGCTCGACTTCGTCCTCGGGGTGCCGGCCC
Source organism: Kineosporia sp. R_H_3 (assembly GCF_002198675.1). Classification (GTDB taxonomy): domain Bacteria; phylum Actinomycetota; class Actinomycetes; order Actinomycetales; family Kineosporiaceae; genus R-H-3. The sequence goes on from NZ_MWLL01000175.1 coordinate 38,509, forward strand.
GCGGCCGGTGACCGCCGGCCCCGGGGGCGGCGCGTCCCCCGGCGGTGCGACGAACGCCGAGAGCTCCTCGAGCTGGACGGCGACCCCGCGGGCGGCGACGGCCCGGCGATCGCGCAGGGTCGCGACGACGGCCTCGCGGTCGGCCTGCAGCCGGTCGAACTGCTCGACGAGCAGGTCCACGTCGAACGTCGCGACCGGCTGGTCGAACCCCGGCCGCATGAGGTCGGCCATGAGGTCGGCGCTCTTGCGGGCGTACCAGACGGCGATCGTCGGCCGGGCGAGCGCGAGCCCGCAGACGACGTTGTGGAAACGGGTCGCGACGACCGTGCCGGTCCCGGCCACGACAGCGGTCAGGGCGTCGTAGTCCGTGACCGGCACCGACCGGAGCCGGGCCGCCGGCAGACCCGGCCGGGCCTCCCGGACCGACTCGTCGACGCGCTCGGCCACTGGGACGTCGCAGGCGTCGCCCACGACGAGCCGGACGTCGTACCCGTGGTCGACGAGGTGGAGGACGAACCGGACCACCTTCGCGGCGTACGCGTCGAGCACCCGGTCGGCCGCCGCGCGGTCGTCGTCGTTGCCGCCGTGGTACGCCATGACCCCCACGCAGACCAGCCGCGGGTCACCGGCCCCGGCGTCGGGCACCGGCCGGCCGAGGACCAGGTCGGGGTGCACCGGGTCGTGCGACACGTCGATCCCGCGGCGCCGCATCGCGTCCCGGGAGCCCTCGTCGCGGTAGGAGCGGTAGCCGGCGCGGCGGGCGAGGACGTCCAGCAACCGACGGGTGAGCGGCCGGGCCACGTCGTCAGCGCCGACCCCGACGAGCGCCAGCGGCGTGCGCAGCAGGCCGCAGCACAGCCCCAGCAGCGCGAAGGCGTAGGGCGCCTCCCAGGGGCGCATCGGAAGGCTCGCCTCGAGCACACCCATCCCGGGCACGAGGACGACGTCGTGCCGGCGCACCCAGCGCGCGGTGCGCCACGCGTCGGCGACCTTGCCGGCACCGAGCGCGAGCAGGTCGAACGGTCTCGGCAGCCGGCGCGACGGGACCCACGACGACACCGTCGCGTCGAGCCCGTAGCGGGCGCGGACCTGTTCCGGCGCAGGCGTCATGACGTCGACGACGGCGTCGGGGTGCCGGGCCCGCAGGTGCGCGAGGACGACGTCGAACGAGGCGTCGTTCCCCAGGTTGCCGGTCCCGATGAGGCCGTAGACGCCGACCCGGACGCCGCCGCCGCGCCCGCGGTCGGTCACGGCGCGTCCGGTCCCCGGCCGGCGACGAGCGCGTCGACCGGGATCCGCGGGAGGTCCTGCTGCGACGGGGCGGGCTGCGCGGCCGCGCGCCGCCGGGTGCCGTCGACGACCCGGGGCACGCGGCTCGCGAGCCAGCCCGCGAGCACCGCCCGGCAGCGGCGGCGGTCCCGCGCCGACAACGGGGCGCGGCCGATCGCCCGGACGTACCCGAGGACGTACTCGCCGTAGAGCCGGGCCACCGGGTGCCGGAGCGGGTCCGCGCGCCGCGGGTCGAGGTTCGCGCAGCGCGAGCGGACCGTGGGGTTGGCGTGCTCGGCCCGTTCGGGGTGGTCGCGGCGGAAGTAGAGCCAGTCCGGGTGCTGGTGGAACGGCCCCTGCAGGCCGAGGTCCACCACCCACACCTTGTCCGCGTAGTAGTAGCTGTCGTGCGGGGCCACCCGGCGCATGACGGCGGTGCGGACGACGCCGTAGCAGTCGTCGGCACGGATCACGCCGTGGTCGGCGACGGGGTCGCCGTCCTGCCCGGCGTTGCCGTAGAGCATGCTCCGCAGCCGGACGGCGGGGTCCGGCGAGTCGGTCCGCAGCGGGTAGTCGAGGGCCTGGGTGACCCGGCCCTCGCCGTCGACCGCGGCGGTCCACGAGTGCGCCATGACGATCTCCGGGCGGGCGTCGAGGGCGTCGACGCACACCTTCAGCAGGTCGCGGGCGTAGAGGTCGTCACCGGAGGCCCACTTGAAGAGCTCGCCACGGGCCAGCCCGACGACGAGGTTGTGGTTCGGGGCCGCACCGATGTTCCGCGGCTGCCGCACGTAGCGGATCCGGCGGTCCTGGCCGGCGAAGTCGTGGCAGATCCCGGCGGTGCCGTCGGTGGAGGCGTTGTCCGAGACGACGAGCTCGAAGTCGCCGAAGGTCTGGCCCAGCAGCGCCTCGAGCGACTGGGCGAGGTAGTGCTCGCCGTTGTAGACGGGCAGCCCGACGGTGAGGCGGGGGGTGGCGGTGGTCATGACGGTCAGTCCTTCGGGCCGGGGTGGGGGAACCAGTCGCCGAGACGGCTCTCGACGTCCCGGAAGGCGGGCGCCGCACGGTCGCGCGGCGAGAGGTCGGCGACGGGCAGCGGCCACACGACGCCGAGGTCCGGGTCGTCGTAGCGGATCGCCGTCTCGCAGCCCGGCGCGTGGACCCGGTCGATCCGGTAGCAGACGTCGGCCACGTCGCTGAGGACCTGGAAGCCGTGCGCCAGACCGGCGGGCAGCCACACCGACCGGTGGTCGGCGTCGTCCAGCCGCATGCTCATCCAGCGCCGGAAGGTCGGTGACCACGGCCGCAGGTCGACGGCGACGTCGAGCACCGCCCCCGACGCGCAGCGGACGAGCTTGCCCTCACCGCCGTCGGTCCGCACGTGCAGCCCGCGCAGGATCCCGTGCCGCGAACGGCTCTGGCTGTCCTGCACGAGGCTCGCCGGGTCGAGGCCGTGCTCGGCCGCGACGGCGGCGTCGAACGTCCGGGTGAAGAAGCCCCGCTCGTCGTGGATCGGGGTCGGCTCGAACACGAGGGTCCCGGCGAGCGGGCCCGGACCGGCCTTCATCGCGCCACCTCCGGTGTGCGTTCGTGGACGGACGGGATGGGCAGCACGTACCGGGCGCCCCAGCCGCCGTCGGCCTCCAGCGCGCCGACGACCTCGTCGGCGATGTCCCACGTGAGCACGAGGACGACGTCCGGCCGTGCGGCGACGAGGTCGGCGACCGGCCTGACCGGCACCCGGACCCCGGCGATGCTCCGACCGTGCTTGAGGGGCGAGGCGTCCACCGTGAACCCGAGGAGGTCCGGTCCCACGCCCGCGAGCCCGAGCAGCACCGCCGCCTTCGACGGGGCCCCGTAGCCGAGCACCAGACGCCCCGCGGCCCGCTCGGCGACGAGCAGGTCGTGCAGGCCCGTCGCCGACGCCCGTGCCTGATCCCCCAGCCGTTCCAGGCCGGAGCCGTCGTGCAGTCCTGCGGCGCGTTCGCGCCGCAGGACCTCGTCGACCGTCCCGTCCGGCCGGTGCGCGGACGCCTCGCGGGCGAGGACGACGCGCAGGCTGCCGCCGAAGACGGGCTCCGCGACCGCCCGGACGACCCGCAGGCCGTGCCGCCCGGCGAGCCGGTCGACGGCGGTGAGCGAGAGATACGACCAGTGCCCGTGCCGGACGGTGTCGAACTGGGACTGCTCGACGAGCGGCAGCAGGTGGTGGTGCTCGACGACGAGCAGCCCCTGCGGGGCGAGGGCCGCCGCGAGGAGCGCCAGCGCCCCGGCGACGTCCTGCTCGTGGGCGAGCGCGTGGACGTCGACGACGAGGTCCGCGGGCCGGCCCTCCGGCGCCGGCAGGCAGCCGTGGCCGGCCAGCGCGTCGAGCCACGAGCCGCCGTGGTGGCTGCAGAACTCCCGGACGGTGCAGCCGACGAGCCCGGGGTGGTCGGCGAGGACGTCGTCGACGACCCGGCGGGCGTGCTCGCGGCTCGTCGCGGACTCGACGGCCCGGACCGTCTCCTCCGGCGGCGGCTCCACCGGCCCGAGCTGGACGAGCGCGCAGTCCGGGCACGCCCACAGCTCGAGCGGCGTCCTCGGGTCCGGGCCGGGCGCGTCCGGCAGCGGGAACGCGTCGCTCGCCGGCTGCGGCCCGAGGTCGGCGACCCGCCGGGGCCGGGCGCCGCCGCATCCGCGGCAGCGCGGGGCGTCAGCCCCGACGGGTCTGATCGTGGTCACCACGACAGCACCGCCTTGGTGAGGTGGAAGGCCTCGGCGTACCGGGCCCGGCACTCCATCCCGCGGATCCTCGCGAGGCCGAGGAACATCTCCTCGTCCCACCAGTCGCGTCCGGTCTGGGAGGGGTAGGCCTTGTCGAGCAGGCGCACCTTCTCGTGGGCGGTGTCCTCGTCGAGCGGCACGTAGACGGTGGGGCGCCCGAGGTCGCCGTCCCACTTGGGGATCTCGTACGACAGCACGAGGTGGTCCCGCCACAGGGTCGGCGCCATCTCGGCGACGGTCCGGTGGTCCTGGTGGGCGTCGTCCGGGCGCGGTGCGAGCACGAGGTCGACCTCGACGTCCGCGGCCACCGCGGCGAGGAGGTCCTTCGCCTCCGCCCAGGCCGCGGGCAGCCGCCCGTCGGGCAGGTCGTACGTGCGCACGTCCACCCGGCAGCCGGCGAGGAACAGGTCGGCCGCCGCCCGGGCCTCGGCCCGGCGCTGCGCCGTCCCGGTGAGGACGACGACGGTGACGGGCAGCCCCGGGAAGCGCCGCGCCAGCTGCAGGAGCGTGCCGCCGCACCCGATCTCGACGTCGTCCGGGTGCGCGCCGAGCGCGAGCACCCCGCGCGGCCGCCCGGTCGTCAGCGGCCACATCAGCGGGTCACCGTGAGCATCTCGCCGTGCATCGTCTCCAGCGGCAGCGCGACCGCCGTCCGGTCCGCGACGGGAGAGCCGTTGTCGCACCACAGCTTCCACGGGGCGTGCCCGCTGCGGTCGAGGTCCTCGAGGAGGCTGCGCTCCTTGAGCGTGTCCATGGGCGCCCAGAAGCCCGTGTACCGGACGGCGGCGAGCCGGCGGCGTTCGGCGAGCCGGACGAAGGCGTCGCCGACGAGGTCCTCGCCCTCCCCCAGGACGTCGAACACGCCCTGGCGCAGCACGAAGTACCCGCCGTTGAGCCACAGCGGCAGGTCGGCGGCCGAGCTGATCCGGTCGACCCGGCCGTCCTCCGCCACCGCCACGGTGTGGAAGGACGCCTGCGGCGGCACGGCGAGCAGGCTCGCCGTGGCGTCGGAGGCGACGAAGTCGTCGACGATGCGGTCCATCGGCGCGTCGGTGAGGACGTCGCCGTAGTTCGCGAGGAAGACCTCGTCGCCGTCGAGCAGGTGCCGCACCCGCCGCAGCCGCTCGCCGATGCTCGTGTCGATGCCGGTCTCGATGAACGAGATCCGCCACTCGGAGATGTCCGAGCGCAGCAGCTCGATCTCGCGGCCGCCGCGGGAGAGCACGAAGTCGTTCGAGTGCGTCTCGTCGTAGTTCATGAAGTACTGCTTGACCGACGCGCCGCCGTAGCCGAGGCACAGGATGAACTCGGTGTGCCCGAAGTGGGCGTAGTACCGCATGATGTGCCACAGCACGGGACGGTCGCCGATCGCCATCATCGGTTTCGGGGCGGTGTCGATCGACGAGCGCATCCGCAGGCCCAGGCCTCCGCAGAACAGCACGACCTTCATGACGTTCCTCCTCAGAAGATCTCGGCCCGCGGGATCGGGACGACCAGCCGGCCGCCCCACTCCCGCACGTACTCCAGCTGCGGTGCGATCTCCTGCCGCAGGTTCCACGGCAGGACGAGCACGAGGTCGGGCTTCGTCTCGCGCAGGCGTGCCGGGTCGTGGACGGGGATGTGCGTCCCCGGCAGGAACATCCCCCGCTTGTACGGGCTGCGGTCGACCGTGTACGGCAGCAGGTCGCTGCGGATGCCGCAGTGGTTGAGCAGGGTGTTGCCCTTGCCCGGCGCGCCGTACCCGGCGACCGTCAGGCCCTGCCGGGACGCGTCGACGAGCAGTGCGAGGAGCTCGCGCTTGACGTCGAGCACCGCGGTCGCGAACCCGTCGTGGCCCTCGACCGTGTGCAGCCCGGCGGCCTCCTCGTCGGCGAGCACCTTGCGCACCGCGGCCGACGGCTCCGCTGCGGCGACGGAGGGCCGCGCCATGACGCGCAGCGAACCGCCGTGCGTCGTGAGCTCCTCGACGTCCACGACGACGAGGTCCGCCGTCGCGAGCGCGGCGGCCGCCGTCCGCAGGGTGAAGTACGAGTAGTGCTCGTGGTAGATCGTGTCGTACTGCCGGCCCTCGATGAGCCGCAGCAGGTGCGGGAACTCCAGCGACACCAGGCCGGTGTCCGCGACCAGCGCGCGCAGCCCGCGCGCGAAGTCGAGCAGCTCCGGGGTGTGGGCGAAGACGTTGTTGCCGACGACCAGGTCCGCGCGGCCGTGCTCCTGCGCGATCTTCGTGCCGGTCACCTCGCCGAGGAAGGTCACCTCGGTCGGGATGCCGCGCCCGCGCGCGACCTCGGCGATGTTCGCGGCGGGCTCGACGCCGAGGGCCGGGATGCCGCGCGCCACGACGTGCTGGAGCAGGTACCCGTCGTTGCTCGCGACCTCGACGACGAGGCTGTCCGGGCCCAGGTCCAGCCGGGCGGTCATGTCCGCCACGAAGCGGCCGGCATGCGCGACCCAGCTGTCGGAGAACGACGAGAAGTACGCGTAGTCGGAGAAGACCTCGACGTTGTCGACGTAGGCGGGCAGCTGCACGAGCAGGCACTCGTCGCAGATCCGCACGTGCAGCGGGTAGAACGTCTCCGGGCGGTCGAGCTGGTCCTCGCGCAGGTAGCTCTCGCACGGCGGCGACGAGCCGAGGTCGACGAACGTGCGGGTCAGCGTGGCGCCGCAGAGCCGGCAGACGGGCGCGCTCACCGCGACACCTCCGGCGCCGCGACGGCGGGCTGCAGGCGCAGCAGGTCGTCGACGAACCCGGCGTCGAGCAGCTCCTGGATCCTGCGCAGCCGCACGAACCGGGAGGAGCCGAACTCGTGCTCGGTCATCCCGTGCCGCGCGTACGCCGCGGCCAGCTCGCGGGCGCCGTCCGCGACGCTCATCCGCAGGCCCAGGTCGGGGAACGTCTCGCGCAGCTTGGCGAAGTCCACCCGGTAGTCGCGGCGGTCGGGGCCGGCGCCGGGCGCGAGCGTGACCCGCGAGCCCGGGACGGTGTGCGCGACGATCTCCGCGACCCGGCCGATCTGGAGGTTGTCCTCGTCGCGGCCGACGTTGAAGGCCTCGTCGTGCACCGTCTCCCGGGGGGCGCCGAGCACCGCGAGCACGGTGCGGGCGATGTCGCCGACGTGGACGAGCGGGCGCCAGGGCGTCCCGTCGCTCTCGAGCCGGACCAGGCCGGTGGTCATCGCGACCCCGACGAGGTTGTTCACGACGATATCGAGCCGCAGCCGCGGGGACGCGCCGTACGCCGTCGCGTTGCGCAGGTACGTCGGCGTGAAGCCGTCACCGGCGAGCGCCGAGATCTCCTTCTCCGCCAGCGCCTTGGTCTCGCCGTACGGGGTCACCGGGTGCATCGGCGCCAGCTCGTCGACGGCCTCCGAGCCGGCCGCGCCGTAGAGGCTGCACGACGACGCGAAGACGAAGCGCTCCACGCCCGCGTCGCGGGCGGCGCGGGCGAGGTTCACCGTGCCGTCGAGGTTGATCGAGAACGTCGCCGCCGGGTTGAGGTGCCCGAGCGGGTCGTTGGACAGCGCGGCGAGGCAGACGACGGCGTCGAACCCGGTGAGGTCGGCCGCGGTCACGTCCCGGATGTCGGTGCGCACCCCGGAGAACGGCTCCGGGCCGCCCTCGAGGTCGCAGCCCTCGTACAGCCCCGTGTCGAGGCCGACGACGTCGTGCCCCGCGGCGCGGAGCATCGGGACCGTCACGGCGCCGATGTACCCCCGGTCGCCTGCGACACAGATCCGCATGGTGGTCTCCTCAGCTGAGCGGCCGGGCCGCTCGGTCGTCCCGCGCCGCCACGTGCGCCCCCGGCGGCGGGGTGCCACGGACGTCGCCCCGACGTCCGGTGCCGGCCACGACGGGGTGCTCCGTCGCGAACCGGTAGATCTCGACGAGCCGGGCCGCGTCGGCGTCCGGCGTGAAGCGGGCCCGGTGGGTGGCGCGGGCGGCCTCGCCGAGCGCCTCCCACCGGGACGGGTGGTCGTTCACGTCCTCGAGCACCGCGACGAGGGCGTCGACGTCGCCGGGCCGGAAGAGCGCGCCGTCCACGCCGTCGGTGACGATCTCGGGGAAGGCGCCGTGGGCGGGTGCGACCGCGGCGGTGCCGACGGCCATCGCCTCGACGGCCACGAGGCCGAAGGTCTCCTCCCACGCCGACGGCACGAGCGCGGCCCGGACCCCGGCGAGCACGCCGGCCGCCTCCGCACGCGGCAGGAGACCGCGGACGTCGACCCGCTGCGAGCGGGCGGCCCACGCGGCGACCTCGCCGGCGAGGTCGCCGCTGCCGACGACGACGAGCCGCAGCGCCGAGGCGGGGCGGCGCGCGGTGAACGCGTCCCAGGCCGCCATGACGAGCGGTGCGCCCTTGGCCGCGTCGAGCCGGCTCACGACGGCGACGGCGTGCTCGCGCGGCCCGGCCTGGGCGGCCGCCGGGACGGCGACGACGTTGTGCTTGACGAAGCAGCGCTCCGGCGGCAGGCCGAGCCCGGCGTGCAGGTCGCGCTGGGCCGCCGAGATGAAGACGTGCGCGGAGACCAGGTCGCGCCAGGTGCGCCGGTGCAGGACGGCGCTCGCGGCGACGGGTGCCGTCGCGAGCCGGGAGCCCCGGTAGCAGCCGTGGCGCAGCGCCGGTCCGACCCGGCCGTCGGCGCAGTCGTGGCAGACCCGGCCGTCGCGGAAGTACGTGCCGGCGGCGCACGCGAGGCGGTAGTTGTGCACGGTCCGGACGACGGGGACGCCCGCGTCCCGGCACGCGACGACGACCGCCGGGCTGAGCAGCGGGAAGACGTTGTGGACGTGGACGACGTCGGGGCGCGCCCGGTCCAGCTCGTGGGCGAGCGACCGGCGCGAGGCCTCGTTCCAGACGACGCCGAGCGGCAGCGTGGCCTTGTGCAGCGGGCCCCAGCCGGCGATGTCGGCGTTGTGGCGCTGGAGCAGCGTCACGTCGTGGCCCGCGGCGGCGAGCCGCGCGACCTCCTCGTCGACGACGAGGTTCTCCCCGCTCGGCGCGGTGCCCGGGTACCTGCTGTGCAGCACGAGGATCTTCACGTCTGCGTCCTCCCCGGCGGCACGGCGAGCAGCGACGCGGCGACGAACAGGTCGAGCAGGTACGGCGAGGCGTCGCCGAGCCCGGTCTCGCTCACCGAGGCGACGGCGCAGTAGCCGATGAGGAAGAGCGCGACGGCGCGACGCACGCCGCGCGGGTGGGTGAACGCCAGGAGCAGCAGGACGAGCAGGAACGCCAGGCTGACGAAGACGCCGAACCAGCCCTGGTCGAGGTAGGTGGCGACCCAGTGGCTGTCGATCGGCAGGCCCTGGAACGACTTGTTCGACAGTCCGGAGCCGAAGAGCTCCTCGAGCCGAGGCCGGTCCATGGCGAACACCGCGGTCCAGACCTTCGTGCGGCCGGTCAGCTGCGCAGCGTCCTGGGCGCTCTGGCCGCGCCAGAACCAGTCGAGGAGCCACGGCGCGAACACGGTGGCGCCCACGACGACGAGGACGCCGACCAGGGCGGAGGCCCGGCGCACCCGCGCGTGGCCGAGGAACATGCTTGCCCCGGCGAGCGTGAGCCCGACCCCGATGGCGAGCAGCGCCGTCCGGGTGTGGCACAGGACGAGCGCCCCGCCTGCCGCCAGGATCGTCACCGCGAGCGTGCGTCCCGAGACCACCCCGCCGAACCAGAGGACGACGGTGCAGCCGAGCAGGACCGCCGCGTAGTGCCCCACCTGGGTCGGCGGGATCGGCCACAGCGCGCCGGAGAGCCGGCCCTCGAAGGAGAACGCGGAGCCGGGCGCGAGCACCGCACCGAGCAGGACGCTGCCGACGATGACCCGCAGGCAGGTCAGGTGCCACCGCAGCAGCGGCAGGTCCGAGCGTCCCCACCACGGGGTGAGCAGCCACAGGACGCACGTGAACGCGATGAGCCGGCAGGCCCGGAAGGTGGAGCCGAGCAGGTACTCGTTGTGCAGGCTGACGACGAGGGCGACGACGGCGAGCATGCTCAGCAGGACGAGCACGAGGTTCGGCCGCACGACCATGCCGGGGTTGACGAGGAGCGCGAGCACCATCGCGACGACGAGCGACCCCTGCGTGACGAGCTGGCCGAGGCTGCCGGGGATGGGCACGAGCGTCGGCATCCCCGAGAACGCGAGCACGTTGAGGAACAGCGCGGCCCACACGAGCATCGGGGCGCGCGGCGGGGCGGCCGGACGGCGCGCGAGGGCCGCGCGGCGGGAGGTCAGGACGACGGTCACGGCTGTGCCACCTGCTCGTCCGGTGCGGTCATCAGCCCGGAGGAGTCGTCGGTCCGGTCGGCGCGCAGCAGGACGGCGTGCCGCAGCACCATCCCGGCGTCCCGCAGCTGGTCGGCCGTCGTCCGGATCCGCTCGACGCCCGAGCGGCCCGCCGTCACGGTGACGACGGCGCGGTGCGCCCAGACCGCCATCGCCGAGGCCCCGACCGCCGGGTCGAGGTCGGCGAGGGTCAGGACGAGGTCGTCCGGGCCGAGCGCCTCGTGACCGTCCGCCCCGTCCGGGCCTCCGGCGCGACGCAGGTCCACCGGGCCCTGCGCGAGCATGGGCTCACCGACCGGCCGCAGGACGACGGGGGCAGGACCGTCCGGGAACGCCGACAGCGCCGTGACGGCGTCCTGCAGGCGGCCGGCGCGGGTCAGGTCGACCATCGAGACGTCGAGCCCTTGCTCGGCGAGCACGAGGCCCACGGTCGCGACGCCGAACCGGGCGTCGTCGGAGTTGTCGAGGCACGCGACGAGGAGGCGGCGGGGCTGGCCCGGGGCGGGCAGCGCGTACTCCAGGACGTGCGCGAAGCGCCGGCGGTCCACCGCGCGCCGCTCGTCGACGCCGAGCCGGTTCGTCAGCGGACGCACCCAGCGCGGCATCGGCGCGAGCCGGCGCACGCTGAGCGGGACCGGTGCGCCGAGGGCCGTGGCCACCTCGGAGCGGCGGCGCAGCCGGTCCGTCGTCACCGCGAGGAAGACGACGAGGCCGACCCCCGCGGCGGTGCCGGCGACGAGCCCGGAGGCCAGGACGAGCGCGGCGTGCCGCAGACCCGGTCCGGGCTCACGGCCCGCCGGGTCGACGACCCGGCTCGACGCGACGAGCGAGGTGGTGCGCAGCGTCTGGTCCTGGACCGACTGCTGCAGGCTGCCGATCTGGTTCCCGAGGTCCGCACGCGCGGCGATCGCGTCGGTGAGGTCCTCGGTGGACGCCGTCGCCGACGTCGACAGGTCGGCGATCCGGGCGCTGATCGTCGTGACCTGCTCCTGGAGCGCGGCGATCCGCTCGTTCATGCCGTCGACGATGTAGTCCGACTGAGCGGTGAGCTGCTCCGCGCGGAACGTGAGGTAGGCGGCGCTCAACGCGTCCAGCCGGCGCTCCGCCTCGGCACCCGTCGGGGCCGAGAGCGTCACGCGCATGACGTCCGAGCTGACCGGCTCGATGCTCACCGAGTCCAGGAGGGCGTCCGGGGTCTCGGCGAGGCCGAGCACGGCGAGGGTGCGGGCGGCGACGGTGCGGGTGCGCAGCAGGCTGACGTCGGTCGCCATCGCGCGCGCCGGGTCCTGCTGCACCTCGTGGGTGAGCACGAGCGTGGTCGTCGCGGCCTGCGGCGGGGGCACGGCGACCAGGTAGGCCGCCCCCGCACCGAGCCCGAGCACGCCGGCGAGCACGCACGTGCGCAGCCGGCGACGCAGGGCGGCCCGCAGGTAGTGCAGGCTGACGAGGGTGGGCGCCGGCCGGCCCGGGCCGCTCGGGTCCCCGGGGTCCGCGGCGGGGACGTCCCACACGGCGGGTATCACGACCGCTTCCCCGTGGTCTCGCCGGAGGGTTCCTGCCCGGAGACGCCGGTCAGCCGGACCGGCAGCGGGGCGCGCACGGCGCGCTCGTCGAGGGTGTGCCGGCCGGACGTGCGGTCGGTCCGGTCGGGGTCGGCGACGACGACGCCGTCGATCCGCCGTCCCGCGTCGTCCACGGCCACCGCGACCCGGGCCAGCTCCTGCTCGGAGGCGGCCGCCGACGCGACGACGAGCACGGTCGTCGCGGTGGGCGGTGCACCGCCCAGCGTCGGCGCGTTCCGGTCGACGACGACGAGCACGACGGTCAGGTCGGCGGGCTCGCCGGGCTCCTCGGGGCCGATCGTCAGCCTCGGCCGCGGGTGCGCGGGGACGTCGGAGGCGACGGCCGCCCACAGGGCCGCGGAGCGGTCCTGGCCGGGACCCGCGACGAGCCGGGTCGCAATGCCCACCGACGCGGCGAAGGCCGCGAGCTGCGGTCCGAGCGACAGCGCCCGGGTGTCGCCGTCCAGGCTCACGACGGTCAGCGAGCGGGGGTGCTCGACGCGCGGTCTCGCCTCGCCCTTGCGCTCCGGTCGTGGGTCGGCGCCGGCCAGCGCCCGCAGCACCTGCCGCAGCGCCCAGGACTCGACCGGCGTCGCCTCGTAGGCCCGCAGCAGGGCCCGCCACCCGGCGACCGCGCGCTGCGGGTGGCTGCGCGCCGCCGCGAGGACCGGGCTGCCGACGGCGTCCGCGATCTCGTCGCGCAGCGTCATCCGCGGGTCCCGGCGCGAGGCCAGCAGCATGAGGGCGACGGCGAGGGTCACCGCGGCGGCCGCGCCCGCGGGCGCCCAGACGAGCAGCCGCCGTCCGAGCGGGTCGCCGACGGCCGGGCCCGCGTCCTGCAGCACCGATACCACGGAGCCGGTTCCGGAGCCGACGGGCGCCGCCGTCGTGATGTCGCCCTTGACGGTGTCGAGCCGCAGCGACAGGTCCGCCTGCTCCGCGCGCAGCCGCGCGACGAGCTGGGCCTCGCGCCGGCCCTCGGCCGAGCCGGCCGGGGCCGCCTTCTGCCGCGCGACGGTCGTGTCGATCTCCTGCTGCAGCAGCTCGACCTGCGCCTGGAGGTCGGCCTCCCGGGCGCTGAGGTCGGCCAGCGCGGCCGCCGTGACACGGCGGTCCGCCTCGCGCACGAACGCGACGTAGGCGTCCGCCACGGCCTGGGACAGCGCGGTGGCCTGCGACGCGACGACGGAACCGGCCTTGATCTCGAGGAGCTGGTCGGTGGGTGCGTCCACCCGCACCCGGCGTTCGACCTGGCCGATCGTCAGGGCCGGTGCGACGGCGCGCCCGGCGGTCCCCAGGACGGCCTCGCTGAGGACGATCCGGACCTGGGTGGCGACGTCGCGGCCACCGCCGCCGGACAGCGTCGGCGTGGGCAGCAGCACGAGCGTCGTGCTCGTCAGGGTCGGTGGCACGAAGGCGACGTACCCGACGCCCCCGAGCAGCCCGACGACCGCCGCGGCGGCGAGCAGCCGGCTGCGCCGGCGCAGCAGGGTCCGCGCCGAGCGGACGTCGAGGACGGTGTCGCTCATGTCAGCTCCAGCACGGTGACGAGGTGCGTCCCGGCCGCCCCGGAGCCGGTGCCGACGAGGCTCGTGCTCGGCACCCGGCGCCCGAAGCGCGGTGAGTACCAGCCCAGCGGCGGGTCGTCCTCGCCGCGGTGCGCCGTCCAGGTCAGGTCACCGGGGAGGCGCAGGCGGGCGGTCCGGCGGCCGTCCTGGGCCGTCCACGCCAAGCGGGCGGTGCGGTCGCCGAGGTCGACGTCGACCGCCGGGCCGAGGTGCCACGACAGCCGCAGCGGCACGGCGGCCCCGGCCGGCCCCGACGACCCCACCGGCCCGGTGACGTCGTCGACGACCGTCAGCGTGCGGGCCGGCGAGTCGAGCGTGACGAGCCGGCGGTGCACGAGCGGCACCGGCAGCCGGGTGTAGCCGTCGTGGGCGGCCTCCCACAGGCGCACCGGGGCGTCGCCGGGCTCCTGGCGCAGCGTCGTCGTCCGCGGGTGCGTCATCCAGAGGAACGGGCCCCCGGCGTCGCACTGGTCGACGCCCCCGAGCTCGAGGGTGTTGTGCGCGGCGGTCGAGCGGAACCACTGCCGCAGAACGGGTTCGCCGTGGTAGCAGTACGTCCCCGGGTCGACGAGCAGCTCGACGCCGTCGTACCGGACCTCGACGGACAACGCGTCGGCGTGCCCGTGCGCAGCGATCGAGCCGAACCCGAGCGGGCCGCCGTCGCAGCGGCACCACAGCTCCGGGCCGTCCTCGGGGCGGGACCGCAGCACCGTGAGGCCCGCGTCGGCGAAGCTGCGTGGACGGCGCGAGGCCCGCTCCCCCGGGCCGTCGACCGGGTGCCGGCGGCCGACGGCGCCCAGGACGACGGACTCGACCGAGGCCTCGGGGGCGGCCGGCCACCAGGGCATCGGGCCGACGAGCGCGGCCCCGGCGCCGAGGACGGCGGCCCACGGGTCCCCCTCGGGGTCGTCGACGACGAGCGCGCGGCCCTCGTCACCGTCGCCCTGGCGCGGGGGGCGGCCGGCGCTGTCGAGGACGGCGACGGCGGCGTCGAGGGAGCGCGCGACGAGCAGCCAGGTGGCCGGGGAGAGCGGGCGCCCGGCGGCGTCCGCCTCGACCGCGGCGACGAGCGCGAGCTCGAGGACGAAGCGGTGGTAGTCGGTGGCGAGCTCGCGGTTGACCCCGCTCGGGAAGGTGTTCGCGGCGAGCTCGCGCTCGAGCAGCCGCGCGGCGTCCGAACGCCAGCGCGCCGACCGCGGGAACCAGTCGAAGGCGCACGCGCCGACGAGCAACCCGGCCGCCTCGGCGACGACGTGGTTGTTCGCGGACGAGCCGCGGCTGGGGAACGCGGCGAGGTACTCGCAGTGCCAGCGGATCTGCCGGAGCGCGTCGTCGTCGCCCTCGAAGAGGTCGCCGACCTTGGGCCAGTCGTCGAGCAGGCGACGGGTCCAGGCCCACGCGACGAGCCGCAGGCCGATCTCGATGCCGCTCGTCCAGTGCACCCCGGACAGGAACGGGTTGGCCTGCCACCACGACCGCAGCTGGCCGGCCGCGGCGTCGGCGTAGCGCTCGTCGCCGGTGAGCCACCAGGCCGCCGCGAGCGTCGTCACCTGGTGGTGCCGGGAGAGCTCCCACACCTGCTTGACGTTGCCCGTGACGGTCTCGTCCCGGTGCGCCACCCGGAACGCGAGGCGGTCCTGCGGCGCGGTCCGGCCGGTCACGGGGTCGTGGAACCAGTCCGGTGCGGCGCTGTCGGGCCGCAGCACCCCGAGCGCCTCCCAGCGCCCCTCGAGCACCCGGTCGGCGGCGCGGACGACGGCCGCGGCGGCGTCCGCCGGCACCTGCTCGCGCGCGGCCGCGGGCAGCACCGAGCCGAACCCGCGGTCGGTCAGCGCACCCGGGGGCGGCGCGACAGCGCCCGGCGCGACGCGGCGCCGGGCCCACGCCTGGCGGCGGGCGGCGTCCACGGCCCGGTGCCCGACCTCGGCCGGTGACATCCGCCGCAGCCGGCGCACGTACCAGCCGGCGCGGGAGCCGCCCGTCACAGCGTCACCGGTCCGCGGCCGGCGATGCTCTCCCCGACGGCGAGCGTCGCGCGGGTCGTCGCGACGAGCGAGGCGAACGGGACCGGCATCGGGCCGCCGGTCCGCACGGCCTCGACGAACGCCGCGAGCTCGGCCTGCTGGCCCTTGTCGGTCCGGGACACGCCACGGCGCCGGGTCCGGCCCTTCGCCGGCCACACCGTGACCTGGCGGAAGTTGTCCAGCCTGGCGCTCGCGCCGCCCGCCGCGACATCGATGGTCTCCTTGGGGAAGCGCGGGCTGCCGCCGGTGACGTACGCGAGGTCGGCGACCGACCCGCCGGGGTAGGTGAGCACCGCGTGCACGTCCGCGCCGTGGCCGGTCGCCCAGACCTCGCCGGGGTCCTCCCCGACGAGCGCGCTCACGGTGTCGACGAAGTGGCCGCCCTCGCCGGCGAACCGGGAGCCCTCCCCCTCGGCGTCGAGGTACCAGCTCGACGGGTCGAGCCGGCCTGCGTTGACGAGGTACCGGACGGCGAGCGGGCCGCGCGCGCCGCCGACCGCCTCCCGCAGGTGCGCGAACGGCGTCGAGAACCGCCGGTTGAAGCCGACCATCAGCCGGTCGTTGCCGGTCTCCTCGACCGTCGCGACGATGCCGTCGAGCTGCTCGCGGGTCAGGGCGAGCGGCTTCTCCACGAAGACCGTGCGGCCGCGTTCGAGGGCGGCCCGGACGAGCGCGGCGTGGGAGCTGTGCCGGGTCACGACGACGACGGCGTCCAGGCTGTCGTCGTCGAGCAGGACGTCGAGGTCGGTCGTGATCGTGCCGAAGCCGAACCGGCGCTGGGCGTTGTACCCGGACAGCGCCGTCGTCGTCGCGACGCAGACCAGCTCGACGCCGTCCTGCGGCCGCAGGTGCGGCAGCAGCATCGAGGTCGCGTAGTTGCCGGCCCCCACGAAGCCGAGCCGCACGGGGCCGCCGGGGAGCCGGACCGGACGCCGGCCGGCCGGGGCCGCGGACGCACCGGTCGCGGTCACGCCGTTCGCGCCACGCACGGTGCGCGCGGACCGGACGTCGTCCGCCCCGGTGCCCTCGTAGGACAGCAGGAAGCCCACGCCCTGCAGCGCGCCGGAGCGGATCCGGCCGTAGACGTCCGGGGCGTCCTGCACCGGGTGCACGCTCGGCACGAGGGAGGCGACGTCCACCGAGCCGTCGGCGAGCAGGTCGAGGAAGCACGCGAGGTTGCGGCGCTCGGTCCAGCGGACGTACCCGGCCGGGTAGTCGACGCCGTCGAGCTCGTAGCTGTCGTCGTAGCGCCCGGGCCCGTAGGACCGGGAGAACCGGACGTCGAGCTCCTTGTCGTAGTAGGCGTTCCACGGCAGGTCGAGCCGCGTCTTCCCGATGTCGACGACGCGGCCGCGGTCCCGCGCGAGCCGGGCGGCCGTCTCGACGGGCGCGTTGGAGTCGCCGCCCGCGGCGAGCAGCACGTGGTCGGCGCCGATGCCGCCGGTCCGGACCACGAGCAGCCGCTCGACGGCACCGACGCCGTCCGCGTCCGGGGCGGCGCAGAGCAGCGCCCCGGCCTTCTCGGCGTCGCGGCAGCGGGCCTCGACGGGGTCCAGCCCGACGACCTGGACACCGGAGGCGACGAGCAGCCGGACGGCGAGCTGGCCGATGAGCCCGAGCCCGATGACGACCGCCGTCTCGCCGAGTGCGACCTCCGCGCGGCGGACGCCCTGCATGGCGATGGCGCCGACCGTCGCGAACGCCGCGTGCTCGGGCGCGACGCCGTCCGGGACCGGGACGCACAGGTTCGTCGGCACCCAGTTGAGCTCCGCGTGCAACGCGAACTCGTTGCCCGCGGCCGCGACGAGGTCCCCGACCGCGAACTCGTCGGCGCCCGCACCGACCTCGACGACGACGCCGCACAGCGAGTACCCGAGCGGGGTGTAGCTGTCGAGGCGCTGCATCGCCTTCTGGTACGTGGCGACCGCGCCCTGCTGGGCGACCGAGTCGACGAGCTTGCGCACCTGGTCCGGCCGGGCCCGGGCCTTGCCGAGCAGCGAGAGCCGTGCCTCGCTGACCTTCATCATCTCGGTGCCGGTCGAGATGAGCGAGAAGAGGGTGCGCACGAGCACCCCGCCGGGCTTGCACGACGGCACCGGGACGTCGAGGACGGCGAGGTCCCCGGACCGGTAGTTCTGCGCGACCTGCTTCACGGCGTGCTCCTTCTCCCTGGACCGGTCCTGCGGACCGTCGACGTGCTCACGGCGCCGCCACCCCCGCGGCCGTGGCCCCGCGGAACCACAGCTCCATCGACAGCAGCTGCCACAGCTGCTTGGACTCGTCCGAGCGCCCGCTGCGCTGGTCGGCGACCATCGCGCGCAGCGGGGCGGCGGCGAGCAGCCCGGCCCCGACGAGCCGGCCGTCGAGCAGCACGTCGTCGATGAGCGGACCGAGGTCGTTCGTCACCCACGCGCGCAGCGGGGCGCCGAACGACGCCTTCGGCCGCTCGAGGATCTCCTTCGGCAGCCAGCCGGCCGCCGCCTCCCGCAGGCAGACCTTCTGGGTGCGGCCCCTGATCTTGCGGCTGCCGGGCATCGAGAACGCCGCGCGGAAGACCTCGGTGTCGACGAACGGGACCCGGACCTCGGTGGAGGCGGCCATGCTCGCGCGGTCGGTGTACGTGAGGTTGAGACCGGGCAGGAAGAGCCGCGCGTCGGTGAGGCACATCCGGTTGACGTGGTCGCCCATCGCACCCGCCTCGTAGAGCACCCGGTGGTCCTCGACGAGCGGCGCGACGTACGGCGCGAGGGCCGGGCCGAGGAGCGCCTCGAGCGCGGGCGGGTCGTAGAGCGTGTAGCTGCGCCGGAAGCCGGCCTCCTCGCCGAGCCCGGCGAAGCCGAGGAAGCGCTTGGCCCATCGGGTGTACCGCAGCCCGCGCCCGCCCGCCGCGACCGGCAGCCGGTCGACCCCGGGGGCGATCACCCTCGTGCGCAGCGTCTCCGGCAGCCCCTGGTAGCGGGCCGCGAGGACGCACGCCAGGTGCTTGCGGTACCCGCCGAACAGCTCGTCCGCGCCCATACCGGAGAGCAGCACCTTGACCCCGGCGTCCCGGGCGGCCTCGCACATGAGGACGGTGTTGATCGCCGCGGGGTCGCCGATCGGCTCGTCGAGGACGTCCACGACGCGCGGCAGCATGTCGACGACGTCCGGGCTGATCTCGATCTCGTGCAGCCGGATCCCGAGCTCGGCGGCCATCTTCCGGGCGTAGACGGCGTCGTCCGGCATCGCCTCGAGACGCTGGTCCTGCGCGCGGAACGCGATGGCGTAGGCCTCGATCGACGGGTCCCGGCGGGCGGCGATCGCGGTGACGAGGCTGGAGTCGAGCCCGCCGCTGAGGAAGGACGCGACCGGGACGTCGGCGACCAGGTGCGCGAGGACGGACTCCTCGACGACCTGGGCGAGGTCCGCGGGCGGCCCGTCGGCGGCGGCCAGCGCCTCCTCGACGGCGTCCCAGTACCGTCCCGTGACGACCTCGCCGTCGGCGTCCCGGCGGGACCAGGTGCCGGCCGGGAGCTTGTGCACGCCGCGCACCGCGCAGCGGTCCTCGGGGAGGAAGTAGTACATCGTCGAGGCGACGAGCGCGGCCGGGTCGACGGCCAGCTCCGGCCCGACGGCGGTGACGATCGCCTTGAGCTCGCTGGCGAAGAGCAGCCCGTCGCCGCGCGGCATGACGAAGAGCGGCTTGATGCCGAGCGGGTCGCGTGCCAGCAGCAGCGACCCGCGCCGCTCGTCGTGCAGGGCGAGCGCGAACATCCCGCGGAACCGGCGCAGCGCGTCGGTCCCCCAGGAACGGAGGGCCTCCAGGACGACCTCGGTGTCGGAGTCGGTGACGAACCTGACCCCGGTGCCCTCCAGGAGGACCCGCAGGTCGCGGTAGTTGTAGAGCTCGCCGTTGTAGGCCAGGTGCAGGCCGTCCTTGACGAAGGGCTGGTCGGCGGCGTGCGAGAGGTCGATGATCGACAGCCGGCGGTGCCCGAGGTGGCACACGGCGCGGTCGCCCCGCACGGTGGTGACCGCCGAGGCGTCCGGGCCGCGGTGCGCCATCCGCTCAGTCATCCGGCGGACGAGGTCCTCGCCGTCCGGCTGCTGGAAGGCTCCCGCGATGCCGCACATGTCAGCCCCGCCGCGCGCCGCGCTCGCCGGCCGGTTCGTCCACCGGGTCGTCCACCGGTCCGTCGGCCGGTTCGCCGTGCGCCCCGGCCGGCTCCGCCGTCCGCAGGTCGATGACCCGCACCGGCTCCGGCACGGGCCCGGGGACGGTCGCCGGCACCCGCCCGACGAGCTCGTCGTAGACGCGCACGTAGGCGACGCGCTGGTGCGGCCAGCCGAGCTCCTCCTCGATCCTGGCCCGGCCGCAGCGGCCCATCCGGGCGCGCTCGTCGTCGTCGTCGAGCAGCTCGAGGATCGTGCGCGCGTAGCCGCGGACGTCACCGTCGGCCACGTAGGCGGCCGCGGCGCCGGCCGAGACCGCCGTCTCGGTGAGGTCGAAGGCGACGACGGGGAGGCCGAAGGCCATGTACTCCAACGTCTTGTTCATCGTCGAGACGTTGTTGAGCGGGTTCTTCGGGTCCGGTGACAGGCCGACGTCGGCGGTCGAGAGGACGTCGACGACGGTCTGGTCCGGCACCCGCCCGGGCAGGTCCACGTACTCCGCCAGGCCGAGCTCGTCGCGCAGGGCGACCACGTCGGCGTAGCTGTCGCCGGCGCCCATGAACGTGAAGGAGACGTCGTCCCGGCCCAGCCCGTGGACGACCTCGTACGCGGCGCGGACGGCGACGTCGACGCCGTCCTGCGGGCCCATGACGCCGATGTACGCCACGAGGTGCCGGCGGCCGCGGCGCAGCGCCGGATCGGGCTGCGCGGGGCGCAGCCGGTCGGGGTCCGGGCCGGTGCGGACGACGGTCACGTCACTGCGCGCCTTGCCGCCGCGGGCGACCGCGACCTCCCGGTACGACTCGTTCGTCGAGACGACGCGGTCCGCCGTCCGGAAGGTGGCCCGTTCCAGCAGCAGCAGGGCCCGGTGCAGCATCCGGCCACCGCCGGGGAACCGGGACTCGAAGAGCTCCGGGCACAGGTCGTGGTGGTCGAAGACGAAGCGGGTGCCGTCGACGAGCCGCAGCACCCGGGCGATCGGCCAGAAGATGTCCGGCGGGTTGCACGCCTGCAGCACGGCGAACCGCCCCCGCCGCCGCCCGCGCAGGACGAGGGCCGCCGTCGCGACGAAGGACCACACGTACTCGAGGGCGAACTGCGCGAAGCCGCCGCCCGGGGCGTACTGGTGGTACTTCAGGAGGGTGACCCCGTCGAGCACCTCGCGCGCCGGGTCGCCGGGCCCCTTGGGGCAGACCACGGTGACGTCGTAGCCGGCGGCGGTGAGGGCGCGGCACTCGAGCCAGACCCGGCGGTCGAACGGCACGGGGAGGTTCTGTACGATGACGAGCACCCGGGGCGAGGCGACGCGGTCGCGGCTCACGCCGGCCACCCGATGCCCTCGTACCCGGGCAGCGACTCGACGTCGTGGCCGAGCCGGCCGACGAGGTCGATGATCCGGGCCGGTGGGTCGGCCTCGAGCGCCGCGAGCACCTCGGGGTCGGTCGTCGACACGACCGCGGTGCCGGCCCCGTCGAGCGCCTCCCTCGGGTCGCGCGAGAGCAGCCGGCCCAGGTGCGGCAGCCGGCTCTCCATGTAGCGCAGGTTCGAGCCCATCAGCTGGTCGGGGTTGACGATCGGGTCGTAGATCCGGACGTCGAACCCCTTGCCGACCAACCGTTCGACGAGGTCGACGTTCGGACTCTCCCGCAGGTCGTCGGTGTGCATCTTGAAGCTGAGGCCGAGGACGGCGACCCGGCGGTCCGGCCCGGCGAG
Organism: Kineosporia sp. R_H_3; assembly: GCF_002198675.1. Lineage (GTDB taxonomy): Bacteria > Actinomycetota > Actinomycetes > Actinomycetales > Kineosporiaceae > R-H-3. Next base: position 59,847 of record NZ_MWLL01000175.1, read on the forward strand.
GACCCGGTCGACGATGTCGCTCACGACGAGCTCGTTCGTCCGGATCGTGCTCGCGAGCAGGGGTGCGTCGAGCGCGTTGGCCCGCGCCATGTGGAGCAGCGACCGCAGGTCCTTCGGCAGGCAGGAGCCGCCGAACGCGAAGCCGGGCCGCAGGTAGGCCGGGGACACGTTGAGGACGGTGTCCTCGCAGAAGATGTCCATGACCTCGCGGGAGTTCACGTCGAGCGCGCGGAAGATCCTCGCGAGCTCGTTCGTGAACGACACCTTCGTCGCGTGGAACGCGTTGCAGGCGTACTTCAGCGCCTCGGCGACGCGCAGGTCGACGACGTGCGGCTGCTGCTCGAGGAAGGCGAAGAGGCTGCGCAGCACCTCCTCCGCGGCCGGGTCCTCGGTGCCGATGACGACGAAGGGCGGGTGGAAGAAGTCGTGCACGCCGGATCCCTCGCGGAGGAACTCCGGGCACATCGCGGCGCTCACCGACCAGCCCGGGGGCACGGCCGCGCCGGCGAAGGTCGCGACGACGTGCTCCTCGACCGTTCCCGGCGGGACCGTGCTCCGGACGACGACGACGTGCCGTCCCGACGCCGGCGGCGGCGCCTCGGCCATCGCCGCGCGGATCCCGTCGAGGGCCCGGTCGAGGTACGTGAGGTCCGTGCTGCCCTGCGGCGAGGACGGCGTCCCGACGCAGATGAGGGAGACGTCCGCGCCGTCGAGCGCGACCCGCGCCTGCGTCGTCGCCCGCAGCCGGCCGGCGGCCACCGCACCGGCGAGCAGATCGAGGATCCCGGGTTCCACCACCGGACTGCGGGCTGCGGTGACGAGGTCCACCTTCACCGGGTCGACGTCCACCCCGACGACGTCGTGCCCGACGGAGGCGAGCCCCGCCGCAGTCACGGTTCCGACATAGCCCAAGCCGAAGACAGCGACCTTCATGGGAAACTCCCAGCGCCCCAACGTCCGTACGCCCCGCACGGACGCCACGACACTAAGTCACGATCAAGGCCGTGCCAGGGGCGTTTCGTCGGCATTCACGCGCCGTTGCCCTGAGGGCCGCGATGCAAGCGTTTGACGTCACCATCGGACGTTGACAACGAGGCTCTGACCTGCGACGACAGGGTGCCCGGACGTAAGTCCCGCCGGGACGGGAAAGTTCGCCCGTAGGCCTCCGTCCGGACGAACGGACGTAACGGCCTGTTATCCCGGTACGCCGTCCGTGGACAACCGGGCTGCGTTACGTGACCTTCGGCCCGAGCCGGGTCAGCCCCGGTCCGGGGTCCGTACGGGCTCCGGGGCGACCTCGGCGGCACGTCGCCTGCGCAGCCGGCGGACGACGAAGAGGGCGACCGACAGCACCACGGCCGCGTAGACGACCTTGTCGACGACCCCGGCGTACCGTTCCACGGTGCGCCACTGGGTGCCGAGGGCGTAGCCGGCGCCGACGAGGACGGCGTTCCAGGCCAGGCTCCCCACGGTCGTCAGGATCGTGAACCGGGTGAGCGACATGGAGGAGGCGCCCGCGGGCAGCGACACCAGGCTGCGGACGCCTGGGACGAGCCGCCCGAACAGGACCGCCCAGGGGCCGTGCCGGTCGAACCAGGCCATCGCCCCGTCCACGTCCTCCCGGTCGACGAGCGGTATCCGGGAGAGCACCACGGCCGACCGCTCCCGCCCGAGCCTGGCCCCGACGCCGTAGAGGACCCACGAGCCGACGACGGCACCGACCGTGGCCGCGACGAGCACCGCGGCCAGGCTCATCCGGCCGCGCTCCGCGAGGTACCCGGCGAGCGGCAGGATGACCTCGCTCGGCAGCGGCGGGAACACCGTCTCGACGACGGTGAGCAGGCCGACCCCGAGTGCGCCCAGCGCCTCGACGACGTCGAGGACGGTGCCGGTGAGGCCGCCCATCTCCCCCGGCTGCCCGCCCGGGGGCGCGGCGGCCCAGGATGCGTGGA
>NZ_MWLL01000176.1:0-7189 GCF_002198675.1 Kineosporia sp. R_H_3
CGGGGACGGCGTGCGAGCGGGTTCGGGTGCGAAGGCCGTGGGGTCGGTGCCGGGGGCACCGCAGGCGGCGAGCACCGTGACGGCCGCGAGGGCCGCGAGGGCCGTGACGACGACGGCGGTGCCGCGCCCGCCCGCCCCGCGCCGTCCGGCCGTCGTCCGCATCCGGCCCACGGTAGGTGCGGGACCGGTCCCGGGTGTCCCGGGCCTGCCGCTGTCGCCCGGGTGGAGGATGCGGTCATGGACCGGACGAGTGGTGACGGCGGCGCGGCCGCGCGGTGGGAGCAGGCGCTCGCGGCGTGGGGGATCCCCGAGCACATCCTCGCGCAGGCCCCGCAGTCGCCGTGGATCCACCCGGTGGCCCTGTTCGTCGCGACCGGTCAGGAGCCGGACACCCCGTCGCACCGTGCGGCGCGGGAGGCGCTGCCCGAGGGCGGCACGGTCCTCGACGTCGGCTGCGGGGGCGGCCGCGCGGCGTTCGCGCTCACCCCGCCCGCGGCCCGGGTCGTCGGGGTCGACCACCAGCAGTCGATGCTCGACAGCTTCGCGGCGGCGGCGGGCGAGCGCGGCGTCGAGCACGTGGAGGTGCTCGGGGACTGGCCGGACGTCGCCGCGGCGACGCCGGAGGCGGACGTCGTCGTGTGCCACCACGTCGCCTACAACGTCTCGGCGCTGGCCCCGTTCGGCCTGGCGCTCTCGGCGAAGGCCCGGCGCCGCGTCGTCCTCGAGCTGCCGGTCCGGCACCCGCTCTCCCGGATGGCGCCGCTGTGGCAACGCTTCTGGGACCTCGACCGCCCGCTCGGCCCGACCGCCCGGGACGCCGCGGACGTGCTGCGCGAGGCCGGCCTCGCCGTCCGGCTCGAGGAGTGGGACGACCCGGCGCCCCCGCGCGAGGCCGCCGTCGACCCTGCCGAGCAGGTCCGGTACACCCGGGTCCGGCTGTGCCTGCCCGCGGACCGTGACCCGGAGGTCGCCGCGGCGCTCGCCGAGCTCGGGCCGTCGGGCCCGCGACGGCTCGCGACGATCAGCTGGGACGTGTGATGCGCGGGCGTCGACGTGGGGAAACGGGCGAACCGGTAGAAAGCGCGACCTGGGTACCGTGTCGGCCCGCAGGTGCGGCAGGCTGTCGGCCATGACGCTTCCCGCTGCCGGCTGGTACGCCGATCCCGTCGACCCGACGAAGCTGCGCTGGTGGGACGGCGCGCAGTGGACCCAGGCGACCACGCCGGCGCCGGGTGCCGCGGTCGAGCAGCCCGTCGAGCAGCCGGTCGAGCAGTCGGTCGGGCAGCCGGTTGCCGAGCCGGTCCAGGCCGCTGAGCCGACGTACCAGCCGTCCTACCAGTCGTCGTACGAGCCGTCGTACCAGTCGTCGTACGAGCAGCGGAGCGACCCGACGCCGGTCGAGTCGGTCCAGTCGGTCGAGCAGCCGGTCGAGCAGCCGGTCGAGCAGCTGGCCGAGCGGCCGGCCGAGCAGCCGGTCGACCAGCCCGTCGACCAGCCCGCCGAGCAGTCGGCCGACCAGCCCGTCGACCAGCCGGCCGAGTCCGCGTACCAGCCGTCGTACGTCACGAGCGAGCCCGTCGAGCAGCCGTCCCCCGTGGCGGAGCAGACCTGGCCCGCGGCCACGGTGAGCGACCCGCAGCCCGAGCCCGCGCCGTCCGCGGTCGAGCTGGCGTCCGAGCAGCCGTCCGCCGAGCCGTCGTCCCCCTGGAGCAGCACGCAGGACCGGGCGCCGGAGCCCGGGCCCGAGCAGCCGCAGCAGCCCGAGGTCCCGGCCGCGGCGCCGTGGACCTCGCCGGCCGAGCAGGCGTCGCCCTGGAGCCGGCCCGCCGCCCAGCAGGCGACGCAGCAGCCGGACCAGCCCGCGCAGCAGGGCTACCCGGGGTACCAGGCCCAGCCGGCCGCGCAGGGGTACCCGGACTACACGCAGCCCGGCTACGCCCAGCAGGGCTACCCGCAGCAGGGATACCAGCAGCCCGGCTACGCCCAGCAGCCCGGCTACCCCCAGCCCCAGCAGGGGTACCCGCAGCCCGGCTACGCCCAGCAGGGCTACGCGCAGCCCGGTTACCCGCAGCCGTACCCGCAGCAGGGCTACCCGCAGCAGGGGTACCCGCAGCCGTACCCGCAGGGCTACCCGGGCGGGGCCGTGCCGGGCGGCAAGGCGCAGGCGACGCCGGACGGCCAGCCGCTCGCCGGGCTCGGCGCCCGGCTCCTCGCCCGGATCCTCGACGGCTTCATCGTCACGCTGCTCGGCGGCCTCGCCGGGTTCCCGCTGTGGGCCCAGGTCGTGCGCCGGTTCGTCGACTACATGGAGTCCAGCGGCGCCCTCGAGCCCGGTGGTCCGCTCGAGACGAACCCGTTCGCGATCTACACCGACTCCGGGATCCTCGGTCCGCTCATCGGTGCCTCGCTCGTCATGCTCATCGTGCAGGCCGTCTACACGATCGGGCTCGTCGGCTGGAAGGGCGCGACGCTCGGCAAGCTGATGTGCGGCGTGCGGGTCCGGCCGTGGGACCGCCCGGGGAAGCCGTCCTACTGGCAGGCGACGCAGCGGTGGATGACGGGCGAGCTCGCCGCCTTCGTCACCGGCCTGGTGGCGAGCGGCATCTACTCGCTCGTCGACTACCTGTGGCCCACCTGGGACAACCGCAAGCAGGCGCTGCACGACAAGTGGCCGGGCACGGTCGTCGTCAAGAAGTGACGGCGTCCGTCACGACCCGCTCGGGCGAGGACGTCAGGACGAGACCGGGGACGGCGTCCCCGGCCGTCCCGGCACGGTGATCTCGACGCGCCGGTTCGTGGCCTTGCCGGCCTCGGTCCGGTTGTCGCCCTTGGGGTTCTTCTCGCCCAGCCCGTTCGACGTCACCCGGATGTCGCGGCCCCGCAGGCCCTTCTCGAGGTAGGCGGCGACCGCGTCGGCCCGGCTCTGCGAGAGCTCCATGTTGTGCTGCTCGGTGCCCGTCGAGTCGGTGAACCCGTTGACGACGACCTTGCCCGTCCGCTTCTCGGCGCGGACCTGCGCGATGACGTCGTCGAGCACCTTCTTGGCCCGGCCGTTGAGCCGCGCGCTGTTGACCTCGAACGTCAGGTCGGTGCTCAGCGTGATGAGGTCGCCGACCCGGGTGTAGCCGCGACCGGACGTCTTCGTCGGCGCGGGCTTCGACCGCGTGGCGGACGGCGTCCCGGCGGCGGTCGACACGGGGGACACCTGCACCGTCGGCGCCGACGGGGCCGACAGCGCGCCCCGGGCCACCCAGGCGACGATGAGCGCCGCGGCCGCGGCCATCGCCCCGGCGGACGTCACGACGAGCAGCCGCCGGACGCGGCGCGGCATCGGCACCTTGAGCGCCGCCGCCTTGGCGGCCGCCGGGTTGAGCTCGTCGGCCCGGACCGGCGCCGCGGGCGTCACCGGGGCGACGGCCCTGGCCTCCCGGCTGGCGCCGAGGATGACGCGCGGGTCGCCGGCCGGCACCATCGCCCGCAGGGCGTCGACGATCGGCTGCCCGGCCGAGCGGCTCAGGTCGACCGAGTCGTCGACGAGCGCCTGCAGCGACGCACGGTCGGCCCAGATCCCGATGCTCGTGACGAGCAGGCCGTCGTGCTCGAGGACGAGCCGGGCGGGGAGCTGGTGCGGGCGGCCCGAGGGCGGGACGTCGCCCCAGGGGCCGAGCCTGGTCCCGGTGAGGACGACCTCGTCGGTGACCTGGCCGGGGGCGATGTACCGGCTGCGGGAGGTGTAGCGCAGGTCGGGGAAGGCGACGAGCACCGCGTGGACCGCGGCGACGACGTGGGCGCGGCCGGTGAGCGTCGCGCGCAGCGACGGGACGGTGAGGACGGCCCCTTCGGCGAGCCGGTCATGGATCAGCCCGAGGTCGGCGCGGGCGATCCCGTCGAGGAAGACCTCGACCGGCAGCGCGCCGACGTCCGACACCTCTGGCTCGCCTCCCGTGACCTGTGCACCCTGCCCCCCGGCCAGTGTGGCGTATCAGCCGAACGGCTGGTGCCGACTGCTCCCGACTGCTGCCCGGCGGAGCCGGTCGAGCACGGCGTCGGCGAGCTCGCCGCCCTCCGGCGGGACCGCGACGACCCGGTCCAGGCCCAGCTCGTCGGCCGCCCGCAGCGCGGCGTAGAGGGCGTGCGCGTAGGCCGCGGTGTCCGGCGGGGCCGCGAGCCGGACGACGCCCGGAGGCGTCGGGACGGCGGCGGGGGCGAGCAGAGCGGACCGGCCGGCCGGGGTGCCGGCGAGGGCGGCGGCGACGTCGGCCGGGGTCCGGGCGACGACGACGAGGGCGAGGGGCGCGTAGTGCGCCGCGAGCATGCCGGGCGCGCGGACGCCGTCCGGGGTGTCGCCGTCCGGGGTGTCGCCGTCCGGACCGTCGCCGTCCGGACCGTCGGCCGTGCCGGCGCCGGCGGGCCGCCGCCCGACGACCGGGACACCGCCCGCCTCGAGCACGGCCGCGGCCGTGACGGCGCCGCTGCGCAGCAGCCGAGGTGCGGGTCCGGTGCAGTCGAGGATCGTCGACTCGACACCGACGGTGCTCGGGCCGCCGTCGAGGACGACGTCGCGCGCGGGGTCGAGCCGGTCGCCGAGCTCGTCGAGCACGTGCTGCGCCGTCGTCGGGCTGACCCGGCCGAACCGGTTCGCGGACGGCGCGGCGACCCCGCCGCCGAACGCGGCGAGCACGGCGTGCGCGACGGGGTGCGCGGGGCAGCGCAGCCCGACGGTCGGCTGCCCGCCGGTGACGTGGTCGCCGACGAGGCGGCTGCGCGGGACGACGAGCGTCAACGGCCCGGGCCACAGCGCGCCGACGAGCCTGCGCGCGTATGCCGGGACGCCCTCCGCCCAGCGGTCGAGGTCGTCGGCGGCGGCCACGTGGACGATGAGCGGGTGGTCGGCGGGCCGGCCCTTGACGGTGAAGACCCGGCCCACCGCCGCGACGTCCTGCGCGTCGGCGGCGAGCCCGTAGACCGTCTCCGTCGGCAGCCCGACGAGCCCGCCGGCGCGCAGCACCTCGACGGCGCGGCCGACGTCCTGCGTCACGAGCGCCTCCCGCAGACTGTCGGCCGCAGGGGGCGCGGGGCGGGAACGGGGGGTCATCGCCGTCGATTGTCCCGTACCCGCACGGGCGACGGTGCCGGAGGGCGCCGGCTCAGGCGGCGAGCCGCAGCACCTCGGCGGACGCCTGCCGCGGCACCGGGTACGGCACGGGCCGGGCGACGGGCTCCGGTGCGCGCCTCATGGCCCGCACGCAGACGACGAACGACATCGTGCCCGCGACCACGGAGCTGGCCCAGACCGGTACCTGGCCGGTCCCGATGCCGTACACGGCCCACAGCGTGCAGGCCGTGGTGCTCAGGCCGAAGCTCAGCGGGGAGATCGCCGCGAGCGAGGGCGCCGTGAAGACCTCGCGCACCTGCGGCGCGCGGGCGACGAGGGAGACGACGGTCGCGGCGCTGCCGACGGCGACGGCACCGCCCGCGGCCCAGGCCGCCGTGACGAGGCCGCACCAGGCGGCGACGGCGGCGAGCACGTGGGCGGGGCGGGTCGTCGTCCGCCGCACGACGAGCACGGCGATGGTCGCCGCCCCGGCGAGGCCGGGCACGTTGGCGACGATCTGGGGCGGGTCGGCCTCGAGGAGGCCGTAGCAGAGCCAGGTGCCCGTGCCGAGGGCGCCGAGGACGACGGACGGCAGCGACATGCCGTCCGCGCCGGGCGTTCGCAGCAGCCGCCACACCTGGGGGAGTGCAGTGGCGACACCGAGGGCGGCGGCGACGAAACCGGTCGTCGCCAGCCAGGCGGAAGGCATGGAAGATCTCTCCGATTCGGGGGTGGTGCCCGGGGGCCCGGGCGCGCACGACCGACCCGCGGGGCGCGCGGGGCGATCGGCCACCGGTCCTGTCGGCAGCGCCGGCGATGCGGCCCAGCAGGCGTTCGGGTGAGACCCGGGCTCGCGGGCCCGTGCGGGCGGTGAGTCCGCTCACACCGACCGGATCGGGGAACCGATCGGGGCGCCGAGGCGCTCGCACCCATGGAGCACCCTTTTGTCCTCGCACCCGACAGTTCGGACACGACACCACACTCATGGGCGACACCACGACGACGACCCGGATCCAGCCCCTCGGCCCTGACGGGTCGGACATCGACGACAGCGAGCCGCGGACCTTCCTCGGTCTGTCGCTCTCCCAGATCGCCGGCAGCGCCCTCGCTGCCGTGACCACCGCCGTCGCGGCGTCGTTCCTCGGCGTCGCCGGCACGCTCATCGGCGCCGCGTTCGGCTCGGTCGTCTCGACGGTCGCCGGGGCGGCGTACGCCACCTCGCTGAAGACCGCCGCGACCCGGGTGCGGACGACGCGGACCGTTCTCGTCCGGCCCGGGCCCGACGCGGTCCGGGGCGCCTCGCAGACCGACCCGGCCCGGGTGCCGAGCGGGTTCGGCGCCGAGCCGGTCGAGGTCACCGAGTCGACGGGCCCGACGGAGCTCTCCTCGGCGACCACCTACCGTTCGCGCCGGCGCATCACCTGGAAGCCGGTGGCAGCGATCGCAGCCCTCGGTTTCGTCCTCGGCCTCGGTCTGCTCAGCGTCACCGAGGGGCTGCTCGGGCACCCGGTGTCGGGCAGCGAGGCGTCCGGGACGACGATCGGCACTGTCGTCGGCGGTGGCTCCGACGCCGCCCCGCAGCCGTCGACCACCCCGTCCCCGACCGCGACCGACCCGACCGGCTCGCCGAGCGACAGCGCGACGACCGCGCCGTCGGACGGTGCGACGACCGCGCCCAGCGACGCCGGCACCTCCACGTCCCCGACGGACGCGGTCACCGCGACGCCGACCGACGGCGGCAGTGCCTCCACCACGACGACGGTCCCGACGACGCCCACCGACGCGCCGACCGCCCCGGCGGCGGAGCAGACGGTCCCGGTCGCACCCTGACCGACGGGCGGCCGGCAGGGTCGCCCGGAGCGCGGTCGCCTGGAGCGCGGTCGGCGGCGCGGTCAGAACGGCGGTCAGAACGGCGGTCAGAACGGCGGTCAGAACGGCGGTCAGAACGGCGGCGGGTCCGCTGCCGTGACGCTGAGCTCGCGTCGCGCTGAGGCCCCCTGCCCCTCGGCCAGCGGGGCGTGCGGGAGTGCGGTCCAGGTGCGTCCGGTGCGGGTGGTCCACAGGGTCGTGCCGGGCGGGTCGCCAGGGTGGCGT
>NZ_MWLL01000176.1:7202-60869 GCF_002198675.1 Kineosporia sp. R_H_3
TGCACTCGCACGTCGCGCCGCCGTGACCGTAGGGCGTCTGGTGGTCGAGGTCGCAGCGCCAGGCCGCTTTCCCGCAGTTGGGTCCGGTGCACGTCGGGTAGGCATGCTCGATGAGGAGCTTCAACCGTTCGCTGGCGACGTACCCGGGCGTGTAGGTGCTCTTCCCGACCCCGAGCACCGTGCCGTGCTCACCGTCGACCACGACGCACCGGAAGACGCCGTGCGTGACGAGGTCGCGGATCGCGTCGGCGGGGATCGGCCCGTACCCCTGCAGGGTGCCCGGGTCGTTCACCAGGCCCATCAAGGTCTCGGCCGACACGGTGACGTTCACGGCGACCTGCACGTCGGGCCAGGTGCTGGTGAACCAGTCCGGCGCAGACTCGTCGTCACCGTCCTCCGACGGGCCACTGTCAGTCCCGAACAAGCCGGCCTCGGGGACCGCGGCCGCGGCCACCGGTACTGCGCCGTCGTCAGGGACACACCCGGACGGGACCGGCAGCACATCCGCGGGCACCGGGAGGAAGCCGCTGGTGCAGCCGGTGACCAACAGGTCGTGCCGCAACTGGTCCAGGGTCCGTGGGTCGCCGTGCCGGCGCAGGTACCGGGCCGCCGCGTCCAGGCCGTTGTACGCGGCGGTGATCGCCTCACCGGGGCCGACGGCGGTGAACAGGGCGGCACCGTCGTCGGTGGTCTGGATGCTCACCCGGCGCCCCTTCCGGTTCCGCCGCCGACGCCTCACCTCAGCCTCCGCGTCCACGGCGAGGGACGCGGCGGTCAGGGCGGTGTCGAAGCGACCGGTCCCACCGTCCAGGACTCCGCGGGTCGCGTACACGAGGCGTTCGACGGCCNACCCGGGCCGACCGCGGTGAACAGGGCGGCGCCGTCGTCGGTGGTCTGGATGCTCACCCGGCGGCCCTTCCGGTTCCGCCGCCGGCGCCTCGCCTCAGCCTCGGCATCGACGGCGAGAGTGGCGGCGGTCAGGGCGGTGTCGAAGCGACCGGTGCCGCCGTCCAGGACTCCGCGGGTCGCGTACACGAGGCGTTCGACGGCCTGCGCGGCCTCGACGGTCAGCTCGCGGGTGCGGGACACGATCATCCGCAGCCGGGGCCAGTCCAACCGACCCTGCCGCAGGACCTGGGCGGTCATCGGGAGCTTCGCCTCGAGGATCAACGCGGTCGCGGCGTCGATGAGCGCATGGGCCTTGCTCTGAGTGATCCCCGCCGCCACCGCCAGTTCGAGGGCGACCGCGCCGTCGACGAGGACGTCCTGGTCGTCCATCACCAGCCGACCCGAACTGGTCCTGCGCGGCAACGACCGGGTCCGCCCCGTCCAGGCCGTGACCACCTTCGCGGCCAGCCCGACCTGCAACCACAGGGCATGGCCCTCCAAACGCCGGGCGGCCGCGAACCCCGCGACCGCACCGTCCTGCAACTCGTCGACGAACCCCACGGTCGCAGCCTGCTCCGGCGTCCACGCGACCGACCCGTCAAGGACCTCTTGGACCGCAGCGAGCGCCGCGGCGCCGGGCGCCCCGTCCAGCACGACCCGCCGCCCTGTCGCGTCCTGCCTGTTCTCAGCAGCGCCCTGCGCGGACAGCCGGGCCAGGTCGGCATCCCAGTCCCGCCGCGCACCCGGATCGGCCCACCACTGGTCGACCAGCCGGTCCACATACTCAGCCGCGAGAACCTGCTGCAGCTCCTCGCCCTGGTCCGGGCAGTCCGCCAGATCCGCTGCGGTCAGCCGGATCCCACCACCGAACAGGTCCGCGGGCAGCCCGTCGAGACCGGCGACCCCGACCCCCGCTGCGCCCTGCGACACCTGCTCGACCATGATCCAAGCCTAGTGCAGAATCAGACAGAAGTCGAACAGGTGTTCGAATCGAGAACGCGGCCCGAGGCCATGCGCTCAAGCACCAGGCCGCGACGTCCACCCCGAGGAAGAGAGGATCGGCCGGTGAAGAAGTACATCCTGTTCGATCACGACGGCGTCCTGGTCGACACCGAGCACTGGTACTTCAAGGCCGGTGAACGGGCCCTGGCGGGGATCGGTCTGACGCTCGACAGGGACCGGTACCTGACCGACATGAGCCTCGGTGCGGGCACCTGGGCCGCAGCCAGGGCGGCCGGGGTCGACGACCGCACCATCGACAGGCTGCGCGAGATCCGGAACGGCTACTACCAGGAGTACCTGCGCTCCGAGACGATCGAGATCGACGGCGTCGTCGAGGCCCTCGCAACGCTGTCGCGACACGTGCGGATGGCGATCGTGACGACGTCCCGGCGCGAGGACTTCGAGCTGATCCACCGCGACCGTCAGATCCGCCGGTACATGGACTTCGTCCTCGTCCGCGACGACTACGTGCGCGCCAAGCCCGACCCGGAGCCCTACCTGACGGCGCTCGAGCGGTTCGGGGCCCCGGCGGCCGAGGCCCTGGTCGTCGAGGACTCGTCCAGAGGGCTGCGGTCCGCGGTCGCGGCCGGGATCGACTGCGCCGTCGTCCACAACGAGTTCACGCGCTCGCAGGACTTCTCGCTGGCCCGGCACCGGATCCGCGCCCTGGCCGAGCTGGAGGAGATCGTCCTCGGCAGGGGCTGACGGCGCCGGTCACGCGTCAACCGCGGGTCCGCACCGTCTCGCACTCGTCCGGACCGGGCGCGACGCCCAAGGGCTTGTCCCCCAACGCCCGCAGCACCAGCCCGCCGACGAGCGGCGTCCGCGGCAGCATCGTGTGCGTCGTCGCGTCGTCGGCGCACACGTCCTGGAGCCGGATCGACAACGCGCCCTCGAGCACCGACGACGTCGCCGGTGCGATGACCTCGTCGCTCGCGCTCCACAGGCTCGTGAAGACCGGCCCCTGCGCGCCGTCCGCGACCGGGGGCTCGGGCAGGTCGGTGATCAGGTCGCTGGCGGGCCGCAGCTGCCGGCAGGCGTCGGGGCAGTCCGTGCCGTTGACGAGCAGCGCGACCTGGGTGCCGTGGTGCGGCGAGCCGATCGTCACGACGCGGCGGACGACGGCCGCACCACCCTGCTCGGCGACGAAGATCCGCGCGACGACACCGCCGGCGCTGTACCCGACGACGTCGACGGACGGCGCCCCCGCGGCGACCGCCTGCGTCGCGGCGAGGGCGACGGCGGCGGCCTGCCCGCGCAGGTCGCCGGTGCCCGATCCCGGGGTGTCGACCTCGACGACGGTGCGGCCACGGGACTCGAGCAGGTCGCGCAGCGCGTCGAGGTCGCGGACGTTACCGCCGTAGCCGGGCACGAGCAGCACCGTCCCGGGCACCGCCTGGTCGACCCCCGCGCGGGCCGGCGTCACGGCGCCGGTCGCGGGCACGGTCGCGGGCACGGACGCCGTCCCGCCGGACGACCCGCTCCCGCACCCCGCGGCCCCGGTCCCGACGAGCGCGACGGCGACGGCGAACGCCGCCGCGCGGATCCGCTGCCCCCGGGTGCCCATGCGCCCGACCCTAACCAACCCGGGTGTCGTCGAGGACGCCCGCGACGACGTCACGGATGTCACAGCGCGGGCCGTCGCCGGGTACGGCAGTGGCGCCGGCTCCCCACGGGGAGAGGGGCCGGCGCCACTGGTCGTAGGCGTCACACGTGACGCGTCACGGGATGTCGATGATCCCGACCGGGGGCGCCGTCACGGTGCGCGCCCCCTTCTTGCCGCCGAGCACGACCGTCCGGTTCGAGACGTTGTTGCTCGTGCTGCCCTCGACGAGGTTGCCGGCGGGGTTCGCCGTCACCCGGATCGTGTACGTGCCGTTCGGCAGGTCCGTGATGTCGAACGACTGGCCGGGCAGGAACTGGCCGTAGGTGTCGCCCCAGCCGGCGTCGAGGGTCTCGCGGATCGCGATCGACTGCTGGCTGCCGCAGGCCGTCGACAGGCCCGTCGAGTTCGGCTTGTACCGGGCGCCCTTGACCGTGAGGTCGACGGCGTCCGTGGGGGCGAGGCAGAACGACTCCTTCTGCGACAGGATCGCCTTCCCCGACGACGTGACGAGCTCGTACTTCGCGAAGTCGAGGAAGTGCCAGTGCTCGTGACCGCTGCGCGGGTCGTACTTCAGCGCCCCGGTGCCGGTCCAGCCGACCTGCTTGCCCTTGCTGTCGTAGAAGAACTGGTAGGCGTCCATGAGCGGGGCGCCGGGCTTGCGGTAGCCGTCGACGACGAGTGGTGCGGGGCCTGCGTTCCAGACGGTCGCCGCGAACGCCAGGTACTCGCGCGTCGACAGCGGGTCCTCGAAGTCGCCGATGATGCTCGCCCCGAACGCGGGCAGGGCCCGCAGGTCGGGCCGGTGGCCCTTCGGCACCTGGGTCGCGTTCGCCCGGTCCATGGCACCGGACGACGCGGCGAGCGGCGACACCGCGGGCGCGGCCGGCACCGGGACGCTCGCGGCACCGGGGCCGGCGAAGCCCGACGAGCCGTTCGCGCCGGCCGCCGACGAACGCCGCGGCAGCAGGCCGTCGGCGCGGCCGAGCAGCCCGGCCGGGACCTGCTTCGGGAACTGGCGCTTCGTGCCCGCCGCGGCGGACGGTCCGCCCGAGCCGGCGCGCAGCGCGGACGCGGCGGCCGCACCGGCGGCGCCGCCCTCGAAGCCGTCCGGGAACGGCACCTCCTTGACGACGACCTTGACGGTCACGGACGACGTCGCCTTGGTCGCGGCGAAGACCTTGCGCCACGGCGCGGAGATCGACGTCGTCACGGTGTAGGTGCCGTCGGGGAGCGTGTCCGGCTCCGGCTGGGACGGGTCGAAGCCGAAGAAGTCGCCGCCGACCGAGGACGCCCAGTGCGCCGGCAGGCCGGTGACCGCGCCGAGCGACCACGGGGAGCCGAAGCAGCCCTCGGCGTAGGGCGAGACCGCCTTCGCGTCCGGCTGCATCCGGGAGGCGGAGAAGCCCGCCGGGCACCAGGTCTGCTCCGACGTCGACACCGTCTTGCCCTTGGCGTCCTTGACCGTCTGCGTCGCGAAGCCGGTGAGCCCGGTGAAGCCGTCGACGAGCCCGGCGGGCAGCCGGGTGACGGTCCGCTGCCCGTTCACCTGGAGGATGAGGTCGGACGTGGGCGGCGTCGAGTAGTCCTTGCGCTTGGTGCGCACCTCGAACGCGGCGCCGCCGGTGACGCCGTACACGCCGATGTCACCGATGAAGACCGGCTCGTCGGGGTAGTGGCTGAGGGTCACGGTCTTCGTGGCGGCGACGAGCGAGACGACCGGCCCGGCCGGCGCGGCGGCCCCGAGCGCCGCCGCGGACGGCACGAGCGCGGTGAGCGAGAGCGCACCGACGGCGGACGCGACGACGGCCCGGCGTCGGCGGCCGGGTGCTGCGGGTACGGGCCCTCCGGCCCGCGAGTGTGGACTGCGCACAGTGTTCCCCTCCGAGTAGCGCCCGCGGCCGGACGCTGTGTGATCACCGAGACGCTCAGCATGCCGGGAAGGTTGCGTCCCGTCGTCAGACTTCGGAATGACGTCCGGGATGTCCCGTCTACCCCCACGGGTGGACCCGCTCCCGCCGGGGCCGGTGCCGCAGCGTGATGGACTGGCCTCGTGACGGACCCCCTCGGTGAACCCCTCCTCGGCCCCGTCGACGTCGCGGTCGTCGGGGCCGGCCCGGCCGGGGCCGCCGCGGCGCTCGGGGTGCTGCGGGCCTGGCCGGACGCCCGGGTCGTGCTCCTCGACCGCGCGGGTTTCCCCCGCGACAAGACCTGCGGGGACGGCATCGCGCCGCACGTCGGCGACGTCCTCGAGCGGCTCGGCGTCCCCGAGCTCTACGACGACCACGAGCCCGTCCACGTGCTGCGGCTCGGCTTCCTCGGCGGCACCGACGCGGTGGGCCGGATGCGCCGGCCGGCACGCGTCGTGCCCCGCGAGGTGTTCGACGCCCGCCTCGTCGAGGCGGCCGTCGGACGCGGCGCCCGGCTCGTGCGCCACCGCGTGCGCCGGGTCGGCCCGGTGCCGGGCGGCGTCGACGTGGACGGCGTCCTGCAGTGCCGGGTGCTCGTCGGGGCGGACGGCGCGCACTCCGTCGTCCGCACCGCCGCCGGGCTCGCGCCGCACCGCCGCGACCGGACGGCGATCGCGCTGCGCGGGTACGCGCCGGTCTCGCCGGGCCGCGAGCACGAGCAGGTCATCGCCTTCACGGACGACGCGGGCTGGCCGGCGTACGCCTGGTCCTTCCCGGTCGGTGACGGCACCGCGAACGTCGGGTACGGCGAGCTGCTCCCGGCCGTCGGGCCCGGGCCCTCGAAGGCCCGGATGCTCGAGCGCGTCGACGAGCTGCTGCCCGGCTCGGCGGACGGCGGCACCCGCTGGGCCGCGCACCACCTCCCGCTGTCCTCGGGCCGCGGCCGCCAGCCCGACGGCCGGATCCTGCTCGCGGGCGACGCACTGGGCCTGGTCAACCCGCTCACCGGGGAGGGCATCCACGCCGCGGTCCGCAGCGGTGCGCTCGCCGGCCTCGCCGCCGCCCGGGCCGCCCGGCGCGGCACCCCGGACGTCGCGGGTGCCACCTACCGGCGCGCGCTGCGGG
This sequence comes from Kineosporia sp. R_H_3, assembly GCF_002198675.1. Taxonomy (GTDB): domain Bacteria; phylum Actinomycetota; class Actinomycetes; order Actinomycetales; family Kineosporiaceae; genus R-H-3. The sequence continues at coordinate 13,731 of NZ_MWLL01000176.1, forward strand.
CCGCGATGGGGACGCACCTGCTCCACATGGACGTGGTCACCCGGCTCGCCGTCGACCCGCGGACCGTCGCGGCCGGGCTCGACGTCGCGGGCCGCGACCCGCGGGTCTTCGACGCGTTCGTCGACATGGGTCTGGCGGACGGCGGCCTCACCCCGCACGTGCTCACCGGGCTCGTCCGCCGCGCCGGGGCCGACGGTCTGGCGAAGGCGCTGCTGGCCGCCGTCCGCGGGCGACGTGCGGCCTGACCCGGGGGACGGGCGCCGGGCCCGTGCCAGGATCGACCCGTGGACGACGCGACGGACCGTCCGGAGGACCACCTCGGTCACCCCGCGGTGCCCACCCAGGCCGTCCGGCTCGCGGCCCTGTCCCTGCTCGCGTACGCGGTCTTCCACCACCTCGGCACCTGGGTCGGTGCGCTCGGCGACGTCGGCGGTGCGGCAGCGCCCGGCGCTGATCCCGACCGCGGCGTGGCGACGACGCGCTGGGCCGACTGGCTCGACCTGCTGACCCCGTTCGCCCTGCTCGTGCCGGCCGCGCTCGCGCTGCGCGCGGCCGGGGCGGACCGGCGCTCCTGGTGGCTGCTCGGGACCGGGGTGCTGCTGTACGTCGAGGGTCACGGCATCCACCTCGCGGCGAACTCCGTCGGCAACGTCGCCCCGGGCCGGACGGCGCACCTGTGGGACGAGGTCGTCGGCCACCACCTGTGGTACCTCGGCTGGTACCTCGTCGTCGCCGCGCTCGCGCGCACGGTCGGGGCGCGGCCGTGGCCGGCGGTGGGCCGCCCCGCCGCGCTCGCGCTGGCCGTCGCGGTCGGCGCCACCGCCGGCACCAACGCGCTCGAGGGCGGCACCGTCGTCCTCACCGGCCTCGCGGCGGCGGTCGCGGCGGCCGCCGGGCTACGGCGCCGGACGACGCTCGCGGTCTGGCTCGTGCCGGCCGCCACGGTCGCGCTGCTCGTCCTCGCGGGGTGGGGCGTGTGGGCCGGGGGCTTCCCGCAGCCCTCCGACGTCGGCGTCCCGCCGCGTTGAGACCCCGAGCCGGGCGTGGGTCGCCCACGTGAGCGAGTACCCGACGAGCACGACCGCGTGGAGCACCCACAGCCACAGCAGGAGGGACGACGCGACCCCGACGCCGGTGAGCCCGCCGAACGGCCGGCCGAGGTCGAACGGGATCGCGAGGAAGACGAGGAACCCCTGGAGGAACCCCGAGACGAACGCCGAGGCGACGACGGCCCCGGTGAACGCGGCCCGCCACGACGGCCGCCCGGGGCCGACGACCCGGTAGGTCCACGTGAGCGGGGCCCAGAGGAGCACCCAGACGAGGGTGAGCGACAGGTAGGTCGCGAGCGCCCGGCCCCAGCCGCCCGGGCGGCCGTTGATCGCGGCGAGGGTCGGGGACGCGACGAGCAGCCCGGACAGCAGGAGCGGAGCCAGCCCGAGCAGGGGCAGCGTGGTGGCCCGGACCCACCATGTCGGCGGCCGGGCGTCGTCCGGCAGCGGCGCGAAGCGCGCGAAGGCCCGGCTCAGCCCCTCGCCGTAGGCGGTGCCCATGAAGACCGCGAGGACGACGCCGACCGGGGTCAGCGCGAGCCCGGCCTGGAGCAGCGCGTCGGTGCCGCGGCCGGCGCCCATCGCGACCGGCAGCGTGCTCGTGAGGCGCTCGCCGTACCCGGCCGCCCGGTCCCGGCCGAGCAGGACGCCGGCGAGCGAGACGGCGACGAGCACGGACGGGACGACGGTGAGCGCGCTGTAGAACGTCGCCGCGGCGGAGGTCAGCGCCAGGTCGTGGCCGCGCAACCGGCGGCGGGTGTCCCGCAGGACCGCGCCCGTCGCGTGCAGCGCGGCGCGGGTCGTGCGCGGCGGTGCTCCGGTCGTGACGCCCATCCCGTGATCCTGCGGCCGCGCGGGCCCCTCCGCAGACCGGCGCGGTCGCCGCGGGTGCGCCGTCCGGGCGGGAAGGCGACCTTCGGTGCGCATGCTCCCGAACGCGTGGATATCGTTCGGCCCATGGTGGAGGAGAAGGTGGCGGGCGGCGCGGTCCGCCCCGTCCGCGACCTCGCCCTCCCGCCGGGAGCGGCCTGGTTCCACCTCGCGACCGCGGTCGTCACGACGGCGGCGCTCGTCCTGCAGTTCGTGCTCACGACGACGACGACCGGGCAGCCGCTCCCGGTGCGCTGGCTGCGGCTCGCGAGCTACTTCACGATCCAGAGCAACCTGCTCGTCGCGGTGGCGGCGTGGGCGCTGTGGCTGCGCCCGGCCCGCGGGGTGCGGCTGCTCTTCAAGGTCGTCCGGCTCGACGGGCTGGTCGGCATCACCGTGACCGGGCTGGTCTACGTCGTCGTGCTCCGCCCGACCGTCGACCTCGACGGCTGGTGGGCCGTGGCCGACACGCTGCTGCACTACGTCGTCCCGCTGCTCGCCGTCGTCGGCTGGGCGGTCTACGGGCCGCGCCGCCGCACCGACCGCAGGGTCGTCCTGCTCGCCCTCGTCTGGCCGGTCGCCTGGTTCGCGTGGACGCTCGCGCACGGTGCGGTCGCCGGGTTCTACCCGTACCCGTTCGTCGACGTCGACGACCTCGGGTACGGCAGCGTGCTCGGCAACGCCGCGCTCGTCACGGCGCTGCTGCTCGCGGCCGCGGCCGCTTACCTCTGGGCGGACCGGTGGCTCGACGCGCGGGCCCGCCGGCCGCGGTGGATCGCCTGACCATGGACGCGCACCCGGTCTCCCGCGCCGTCGCCGCGGTCGAGGCGCTCGGCCTGCCGCACCGCGTCGTCCGGCACGGCCCGGTGCGCAGCCTCGCGGAGGCCGCGGCGGCCCGCGGTGTGGAGCCCGCCGACGTCGTCAAGACCCTCGTCGTCCGTCGTGGCGAGGGCGACTACCTGTTCGTCCTCGTCCCGGGCGACCGGACGATCTCCTGGCCGAAGCTGCGCGCCCTGCTCGGCGTCCAGCGGATGTCGATGCCGGACGCCGAGACCGCCAAGGCCGCGACCGGCTACGCACGTGGCACGATCACCCCGTTCGGCTCGAGCACCGCCTGGCCGGTCGTCGCCGACGAGCGGCTCGTCGGCCGCGAGGTGACCCTCGGGGGCGGCGTGAACAACACGGCGATCGCCATCGACGCGGGCGTGGCGATCGCGGCCCTGCAGGCGACCGTCGCCGACGTCACCGACCCCGAGAAGGAGCCCTCGTGAGCCAGACCCAGGCCGACGCCGTCGCCCTGCTGCCGGAGCTCGTCGCGCAGGAGGCCGACCTGCGCTTCCCGCGGTTCGACGAGGACGTCGCCTGGGCCCTCGGCGTCCGGCTCACCGAGGCCGCCCGCGCGGCCGGCCTGCCCGTCGTCGTCTCGGTGCGGCGCAACGGCCAGCGCCTCTTCCACGCCGCGCTCCCGGGCACGTCCGCCGACAACGACGCCTGGATCGACCGCAAGTGCCGGGTCGTCGACCGGTTCTCCAAGAGCTCGTACCGGGTCGGGACCGAGTGCCGGGTCCGCGGGCAGAGCTTCGAGGAGGTGTTCCGGCTCGACGCCGACACCTACGCCGCGCACGGCGGGGCCTTCCCGGTGAACGTCGTCGGGGTCGGCGTCGTCGGCACCGTCGCCGTGAGCGGCCTGCCCCAGGCCGACGACCACGCGTTCGTCGTCGAGCAGCTGCGGCACTACCTGACGACGGTCTCCGAGGGCTGAGCGGGCTCCGACGACGGCTCTGCGGGCGGTGCGGGCGCCCGCTCCATCTGCCGCCAGACCGGGAGGACGAACGGGGCCAGCGTCGCGAGCAGGTAGACCAGGCCCGCGACGACGAGTGCGGGCCGCAGGCCGAGGTGGGCCACCCCGAGCCCGCCGGCGAGCGCCCCGACCGGGATCCCTGCGAACGCGAGCGCACCGACCGCGCCGAGCACCCGGGCCTGCAGGTGCCGGGGGACCCGCTCGTACTCCACCGCGCCGAGGATCGGGTTGATCCCACCGGCGCCGACCCCGGCGAGGAAGCTCAGGGCGACGACGGGCACCGGGCTCGCGAACGCCGCCATCGCGAGCAGTCGCGGGGCGCCGGCCACGAGGAAGCACCACGCGAAGGTCCGGCGCCGCGACAGCCGCGGCGAGATCCACGTGAAGACGACGTTGCCGAGGACGGCGCCCGCCCCGAGCGCGCCGAACAGCAGGCCGAGGGTCACCGGGCTGCCCGTGACGTCCTGGGCCCAGACCGGTGCGAGGACGCTCGCGACCGCCTGGTCGACGAGGTTCGTCACGAGCACCAGCGTCGCGATGCCGAGCAGCAGCCGGTCACCCGCGAGGTGCCGGAACCCCTCGCTGAGACCGTGCAGGTAGCCCCGGACGGACGGTTCGTCGTCGGGGCCGGACGACGCCCCGCGGCCCGGTGCCGCGCTCCGCGGGACGAGCGTCACGACGAGCAGGGCCGACACGACGAACGTCGCGGCGTCGACGACGAGCACCGCCGGTGCGGACCAGAAGGCGACGAGGACGCCGGCCAGCGGCGCGCCGACCATGCCGGCGAGCCGGTTGACCCCGTCGGACAGGCCCGCGCCGCGCTCCATCGGGGCGCCGGCCCGCTCCGTCACCCCCGGGACCATGACGTAGCGCGAGGTGTCGCCCGCGCCGCGGACGGCCCCCGCGACGGCGACGAGCGCGCACAGCGGCGCGAAGGACAGCCCGACGGTGAGGTGCAGCAGGGGGACGAGCGCGACCGCGACGGCGGCGGCGAGGTCGGTCGCCACGGACAGGCGCCACGCGCCGACCCGGTCGACGAGGGGACCGCCGAGCCCCTGGACGAGCACGTACGGAGCCATCTCGGCGAAGGCGACGACGCCGGTCCGCGTCGCGCTGCCGGTCGTCACGAGGACGAACCACGGGATTGCGAGCATCGACATCCGGCTGCCGAGGATCGACACCCCCTCGGCGGTGAGGAGCCCGACGAGCCCGCGCCACGACCGGTCGGCCACCGTGCTCACCCGTCGGCCCCCGCCGGGTGCGGCCGGGCCGGCACGTGCGGCAGGACGTTGACCTGGACCGCCACCCGCTGCGTCCCGGCCGGCGCCTCGTCCCGGCGGTCGGGGTCGTCGTCGCGGTAGCGCCCGACGACGGCCTCGAGGTCGGCGGCGAGGGCGAGCGCCTCGTCGAGGGTGAGGCGCAGGGCGTAGTCGTTGAGGGTGAAGGCGCGCTGCCAGCCCGCCCCGAGGTCGTCGTCCAGCGTCGGCAGCGCGCTGATCGTGGCGCCGATCTGCCGGGCGTACCCGTCGGCGACCACGCGCAGGTACTGGTCGCCGACGGCGAGCAGCTCCTCACGGACGTCGTCGTCGGCCGCCGCGAGGGTCGCCCCGTCCGGGCCGTCGAAGGACGTCATCCGGTGCGCCGCCCGCCACCAGCGGTCCCGGCCGTTGCCGCGGGCGGCGTCCTCGAGGACGAGCCCGTGCCGCTCGAGCTGGCGCAGGTGGTAGCTCGTCGTCCCGGTCGACTCGCCGGTCAGCGCCGCGAGGCCGGTGGCGGTCGCCGGCCCCTCGGCCCGCAGGAGCCCGAGCAGGCGCAGGCGCAGCGGGTGGGCGAGGGCGCGCAGGGCGCGCGGGTCCGGTCGGACGACATCGTCGGGTCGGTCGGTCATGGGTCGACCCTAGACCGCGAAGAATTCTTTGCAAAGAGTTCTTTGCAGAGAAGTCGCGGGGGATCGCCGTGAACGTCCGGGGCGTCCCGCGCGTTGACCGTCCGGGGATGGCAGGCTGAGGCCTGCCGCAACCGTCGCGGTGGTCCGCCGGGGCGGCCAGGAACCGGAGGGGCAACGCCTGTGCGCCGCCGCACCATCGGCATCACCGCAGCCACGGCGGCCGTCCTCGTCGCCGTCGCGGGCGCTCTCGTCGCGACGTCCGGCGACGCGACGGCCGGGGTCCGCGAGCAGACCTACCGCGTCGACGGCGTCCCGGAGCCCGGCGACGCCGCGCCGGTGACGCTCGACGTCAGCGTCTTCACCCCGCCGGCGGACGGCGAGGGGTCCGGACGGCGCTACCCGGCGGTGCTGCTCGCGCACGGCTTCGGCGGCAGCAAGGCCGACCTCGCGGACGACGCACGCACGCTGGCCGGCCACGGCTACGTGGCCGTCACCTACACCGCGCGCGGCTTCGGGGCCAGCGGCGGGCGGATCCACCTCGACGCCCCCGACTTCGAGGTCGCCGACGCGCAGAAGATCCTCGACGCGCTCGCGACCCGGCCCGACGTCCTTCTCGACGCCCCCGGCGACCCGCGCGTCGGCGTCGCGGGCGGCTCGTACGGCGGGGCGCTCTCGATCCTGCTCGCCGGGCTCGACCGCCGGGTCGACGCGATCGCCCCGCAGATCACGTGGAACGACCTGCGGCAGGCGCTCTTCCCGCAGTTCGCCGTCGACGCCGCGGGCGGGCAGGCCACCCCGGCCGCCGTCACGCCCGTCGCACCGGCCGGGGTCTTCAAGCGGGCCTGGGCCGGGGTGTTCTTCTCGCCGTCCGGGTCCGGGCTCTCGGGCGGTGCCGCCGGCCTGCTGCCGGGTGCCGCGCCGTCCGGCGCCGCTGCGCCCGCCGCGACGGACGACGGCCCGACCGCGGTCCTCGCCGCGAACGCCTGCGGCCGGTTCGCCGCGGACCTGTGCGCCCTGTACTCCGAGGCCGCCCGCACCGGCCGGCCGACGACGGCGATGCTCGACCTGCTGTGGCGGTCCAGCCCGGCCCGGGTCACGAAGGACGTCACCGCGCCGACGCTGCTGGTCCAGGGCCAGGCGGACTCGCTCTTCCCGCTCTCCGAGGGCGACGCCAATGCCCGCGCGATCGCCGCCACCGGCACCCCGCTCAAGGTCGTCTGGGAGGCCGGCGGCCACGACGGCGGCGTCGACGAGTCGCAGCGGCTGCGCGACCTCACGCTCGCGTGGTTCGACCGCTACGTGAAGAAGGACGGCTCGGCCCCCGACACCCGGTTCGAGGTCACGGTGCCGGACGCCGTCGTCTCGAGCATCGACAGCAACCCGGCGCCCCAGGTGCGGATCGCCCCGGCCGAGCCGGGCGTCACCGCGGCGGGGCCGGTGCCCGTCGTCCGGCTGCCGCTCACCGGCGGGCCGCAGGTCGTCCAGGCGCCGCCCGGAGGCTCGCCCGCCGCGCTGACCGCCCTGCCCGGGGTCGGCGGCGCGCTCACCGGTGCCCTCGGCTCCGTCGGCGCCGGTTCCGCGCTCTCGGCCCTGCCCGGCCAGGTCGCGGCGTTCGAGACCGCACCGGTCGAGCGGGCAGGCACCGTCGTCGGCGGCGGCCGGATCGCCCTGCGGGTCACGACGGCCGCGCCCGACGCGACGTTGTTCGTCGGGCTCTACGACGTGGCGCCCGGCGGCGCGGCGACGCTGCCGCGCGGGCTCGTGTCCCCGGTCCGGCTCGAGCTGCGCGCCGCGGGCGAGCGGGGCCCGGAGCCCACGTCGACGAGCCGTGACGTCACGGTCGCCCTGCCCGCCGTCGTCACCGACCTCGCCGTCGGCCACCGGCTGCGGGTCGTCGTCTCGACGACGGACCAGGGCTACGCGCTCCCCGCCGACGGCCGGGCCTACGAGGTCGCGCTCGCCGGCGACAGCACCCTCACCGTGCCGGTCCTCGACGCCGAGGTCGTCGGCGGCGGGCTGCGCCCGCTGCTGCCGTGGGCCCTGGGGCTCGTCGGTCTCATGGCGGCCGCGGTCCTCGTGGTCACCGTCGGCGTCCGGCGCGGACGGCGGGACACCGGTCCCGACCCCGACCTCGCCGAGGTGCCGCTCGCCGTCCGCGACCTCGGCAAGGCCTACGGCGACGGGTTCCGGGCCGTGTCCGACCTGTCGTTCACCGTCGAGCAGGGCCGCGTGCTCGGTCTGCTCGGCCCGAACGGGGCCGGCAAGACGACGACGCTGCGGATGCTCATGGGGCTCATCGCCCCGACCGAGGGCGAGATCCGGGTGTTCGGCGAGCCGATCCGGTTCGGGGCGCCGGTGCTGTCGAGGGTGGGCGCGTTCGTCGAGGGGCCAGGTTTCCTGCCGCACCTGTCCGGCCTGGAGAACCTGCACCTGTACTGGGCCGCGACGGGCCGTCCCGCCGAGGACGCCCGGTTCGACGAGGCGCTCGAGGTCGCCGGTCTCGGGAACGACGTGCAGCGCCGGGTCCGCACGTACAGCCAGGGCATGCGCCAGCGGCTCGCGATCGCGCAGGCGATGCTCGGCCTGCCGGACCTGCTCGTCCTCGACGAGCCGACGAACGGCCTCGACCCGCCGCAGATCCGCGAGATGCGCGAGGTACTCGGCCGGTACGCCGCCACCGGGCGCACCGTCGTCGTGTCGAGCCACCTGCTCGCCGAGGTGGAGCAGACCTGCTCGCACGTCGTCGTCATGCACCAGGGCCGGCTCGTCTTCGAGGGCACGGTCGCCGACCTCGTCGGCTCGGCGACCGTCGTCGTCGTGGACGTCGACGACCCGCAGCGCGCGGCCCGGGTCGCGGCCTCCGTCGAGGGCGCCCAGGACGTCGGGACGACGCCGACCGGCATCGTCCTGCGGCTCGTCGGGACGCCGCGCGGCGCGCTCGTCGCGGCACTCGTCGCCGCCGGGCTGCAGGTGGAGCGGGTCGCGCCGCAGCGCGGGCTCGAAGAGGCGTTCCTCGCCCTCGTGGGCGAGAGCTGAGGGGGAGTCACCGATGCCCAGCCGTGGCACCCACGAAGGCCTTGACCACGTCGAGGCGCCCCCGCCCGGGCACGGCGCCGACGGTGCCGCCGGCGGCTACGCGTCGCGGCGGACGCTGCCGTTCCTCGTCGAGGTGCGACGCCAGCTCACCCGGCGCCGCACCCAGCTGACCCTGGGGTTCCTCGTCGTCCTGCCGTTCCTGCTCGTCGCGGCCTTCAAGGCCGGTGACCCGGAGCCGGGGCGCGGCGCCCCGGGTCTCGTCGACGTCGCCACGGCGGGCGCGGGCAACTTCACCCTCTTCACGCTCTTCGTCGCGACGGGCTTCCTGCTCGTCGTCGTCTTCGCGCTCTTCGCCGGGGACACCGTGGCGAGCGAGGCGAGCTGGTCGAGCCTGCGCTACCTGCTCGCCTCGCCCGTGCCGCGGGCGCACCTGCTGACCCGCAAGCTCCTCGTCGCGCTCGCGTACTCGTTCTTCGCGCTCGCCCTCCTGCCCGCCGTCGCCTACCTCGCCGGGGGGCTGTTCTTCGGCTGGGGGCCGGTGACGACCCCGCTCGGGACCTCGCTGCCGACGTCGGAGGCGCTGCCCCGGCTGCTCGTCATCGTCGGCTACCTCGCCGTGACGCTCGTCTTCGTCTCCACGCTCGGGTTCGTCATCGGCGTGTGGACCGACGCCCCGCTCGGGGCCGTCGGCGGCGCCGTCCTGCTCGTCATCGTCTCGAACATCCTCGACGCCGTCACCGCGCTGGGCCGCTGGCGCGAGGTGCTCCCCACGCACTACTCGTACGCCTGGACCGACGCCCTCGGGCCCACGGTGGCGTGGGAGTCGATGGCCCGCGGTGCGATGTGGTCGCTGGCCTACTCGACGGTCCTCCTGGCAGCGGCCTGGTGGCACTTCCTCCGCAAGGACGTCGTCAGCTGACGGGTCCCGTACCGGACGAAGTCGTGTTTGGTGACGATCTCGCCGAAGACCTTCCGCCGCGGTAGGCGGAGTGCCATCATCACCCGAGGTCATCAGGGCGTTCGGGCGGGCGCACCTGGCCCGTTGACGCCTGCCCGGCACAGCGATCAGGAGTCGCGATGTTGCGTGTCGGTGCACGGAGAGCAACGATCGGGGGCCTCGCCGCAGCAGCGGTGGTGTGCTCCTCGCTGGGGGTGGCGGGCGCCTCGCCGGCGTCCGGGGCCGTGTCCCCCGACCGGCTGAAGCTCGCCGACCAGCAGCCCGTGCAGGACGGCGCCACGCTGTCCGCCGAGGTCTCCGCCCAGGTCAAGGCCGCCGTGAAGGCCGCGAAGCGCGGTACGGCGACCGTCGTCGTCAAGCTCAAGGACGACTCGCTCGCCGCGTACGACGGCGGCGTCGCGGGGCTGCCCGCGACGAACCCGGACGTCACGGGCGACGCGAAGCTCGACCCCTCCTCGCCCGACAGCAAGAAGTACCTCGCCTACGTCAACGGCAAGATGGCCGCGTTCGAGGGTCGGGCCAAGGGCAAGAGCCCGCGCGCCAAGGTGACCCGCCGCCTCGACGTCGTCGTCGGCGGCGTCGCGATGACCCTGCCCGCGGGCGACGTCGCCAAGGTCGCCGCCGACCCGGCCGTCAAGGCCGTCTACGTCGACACCCTCGAGCAGCTCCAGACCGAGGCGACGCCGCAGTTCATCGGCGCCCCCGCGGCGTGGGCGCAGGCCGGCGGCCAGGAGAAGGCCGGCGAGGGCGCGATCATCGGCGTCATCGACAGCGGCATCTGGCCCGCGCACCCGTCGCTCTCCGACCCGGACCCGTCGGGCAAGGCCTACCCGGCCCCGCGGCCGCGGGTCGACGGCCTGCCCCGGGCGTGCGACTTCGGCAAGGGCGCCGACCCCGGCCCCGCCTTCACCTGCAACAACAAGCTCATCGGCGCCTACACGTTCCTCAACACCTACGCGGCGAACGTCGGCCTCGAGCCCGGTGAGTTCACCGACGCCACGGACTCCGACGGCCACGGCACCCACACCGCGACGACCGCGGCCGGCAACGCCGGCGTCCAGGCGTCGATCTTCGGCGTCCCGCGCGGCACCGTGAGCGGCATCGCGCCTCGGGCGCACGTCATCGCCTACCGGGTGTGCGCCCTCGCCGGCTGCTTCGGCAGCGACACCGCCGCCGCCGCCCAGCAGGCGATCAAGGACGGCGTCGACGCGATCAACTACTCGATCTCCGGCGGGTCCAACCCGTACTCGGACCTCACGTCGCTCGCGTTCCTCGACGCCTACAACGCGGGCGTCTTCATCGCCGCCTCGGCCGGCAACTCCGGTCCCGGTGCCGACACGACCGACCACCGCGAGCCGTGGGTCACCACGGTCGCGGCGAGCACCGGGCCCCGCTCGTTCGTGGGCAGCAGCACGCTCACCTCGACGGACGGCGCGACGCTGACCGTCTCCGGCGCGACGATCGCCCCGCCGCTGACGACGCCGGCCCCGGTCGTCGACGCCGGTGCGGCGCCGACGAACGACCCGGCGTGCCTCGACGACACCGCCGACGGCGCCTTCGCCGGCAAGGTCGTCGTCTGCGCCCGTGGTGGCGGTATCGGCCGCGTCCAGAAGGGCATCAACGTCAAGGCCCGCGGCGCGGTCGGCATGATCCTGTTCAACAACGCCGCGAACATCACGGACCTCGAGACGGACAACCACTTCCTCCCGGCCGTGCACGTGCAGTTCGCCGAGGGGCAGTCCGTCGTCGCCTTCCTCGCCGCGCACCCCGGCGCCACCGCGACGATCACCTCGGGCACCGCGACGCCGACCCAGGGCGACGTCATGGCGTCCTTCTCCTCGCGCGGCGGCACCGGGCAGGCGCTCGGGATCTCCAAGCCCGACGTCACCGCGCCGGGCGTCCAGATCCTCGCCGGCCACACGCCGGTGACGGTCGACCCCGCCACGGGGCCGCAGGGCGAGCTGTTCCAGGCCATCGCGGGCACGTCGATGTCGTCCCCGCACGTCGCCGGCGCCGGCACCCTCCTCGCGGCGCTGCACCCGACGTGGACGCCGGGCCAGATCCACTCGGCGCTCATGACGACCGCCACCACGGCGACCGTCAAGGAGGACGGCGTCACGCCGACCGACGCGTTCGACGACGGCTCCGGGCGGATCAACCTGGCCACGGCCCGGGACCCGTACTTCACGATCGACGAGACGGGCGCGAACTTCCTCACGAAGCAGGCGTCGCTCTACACGGCGAACTACCCGAGCCTGTACGTGCCCGTGCTCTCCGGCTCGCTCACGGTGGACCGGACGCTCAAGAGCGTGTCCCGCTCGACCCGTGAGTACAAGGTCAGCGTCTCCGCGCCGAAGGACCTCAAGGTCCGCGTGTCGTCGTCGGAGTTCTCGCTGCGGCCCGGCGCGAGCCGGACGCTGCGGATCACGGTCGACGGCAAGGACGTCCCGATCGGGCAGACCCGGTTCGCGACGATCACCTTCAAGTCCGGCAAGCGGTCCTTCACCTTCCCGGTGACGGTCGTGCGCAAGCAGGGTCCGGTCGAGGTCACGAAGACCTGCGCCCCGGCGACGGTCGCGCTCAAGGCGTCGACCACCTGCACGGTGTCGGTGACGAACAACACCGTCAGTGACGCCACCGTGGCGATCAAGGACGTCGTCCCGGACAAGCTCAAGGTCGTCAACGGCAGCGTCGTCGGCGGGACGAACAAGGGCAACACGGTGACCGGGACGGCGACGATCCCGGCCCGGCTCACCCCGAAGGTCGCCGCGGCAGTCACCCCGGGCAGCACGCCCGCCGGTGGTTACGTGCCGCTGTCCGCGTTCGGGATCGCCCCGGTCGCGGGCGTCGGCGACGAGACGATCACGAACTTCAACGTCCCGGCGTTCACGCTCGCGGGCCTCACCTACACCCGGATCGGCGTCGTCAGCAACGGCTACGTCGTCCTCGGTGGTGGGACGCAGGCCGACGTGGAGTTCGCGAACCTCACACCGCTGCCGAACGCGGCCCGGCCGAACAACGTCCTGGCACCGTTCTGGACCGACCTCGACGGCTCGGCCGGCGGTGCGGTCCGGGTCGGCACGCTGACCGACGGTGTCTCGACCTGGCTGGTCGTCGACTACACGGACATGCGGGAGTTCAGCACCCCGGCCGGCACCTCGCACAGCTTCCAGACCTGGATCGGCCTGGGGACCGCCGAGGACGTCACCATGGCGTACGGCACCCAGACCGGGACGGGTGACGGAGGCGCGCTCACCGTCGGGGTCGAGAACCCGGACGGGACGAACGGCGAGGCCGTGTACTACAGCAACGGCGGTCCGGCGACGGGCACGATCCCGGGCAACGGCACCGAGATCAAGGTGACCGGCACCCCCGGTCAGACGTTCTCGGCCGACCTGTCGTTCACGGCGACGGGCAAGGAGCGCGGCTCGTACGTCAACTACGCCGAGGTGACGGGTCCGTTCGACGGGACGGCGATCGCCCGCTTCGCGGGCAGCGTCACCCGGTAGGGCAGCAGCACGACCAGCAGTGACGCCCTGAGGGCGTGACCGGCGGCGGCGGGTACCGGAAGGTGCCCGCCGCCGTCGGCGTCCCGGCGGGTTGGTTGGATGCAGGCATGACGACGACGTCCACGGGCCCCGCACCCGTCCCGGCCCTGCCGAGCTTCGACCTGTTCGGCCGCACGGCCCTCGTGAGCGGCGCCGCCCGGGGCCTCGGCGCCGCGATCGCGGTCGGGCTCGCCGCCGCCGGCGCGGACGTCGCGCTCGGGCTGCGGGACGTCGGCTCGGCCGACGGCGCGCAGGTCGCCGCCCACGTCGAGGCGCTCGGCCGCCGGGCCGTGCGGCTGCCGATGGACGTGGCCGACCCCGCCCAGGCCCGGTCCGCCGTCGCCGGGGCCGTGGACGCCTTCGGCCGGCTCGACATCCTCGTCAACAACGCCGGGATCGCGCCGGGCAACGACGCGCTCGACGTCACCGAGGCCGACTTCGACGCCACGGTCTCGGTGAACCTCAAGGGCACCTTCTTCGCGTGCCAGGCGGCGGCCAGGGTCATGGCCGGCCAGGGCTTCGGCCGGATCGTCAACCTGTCGTCCCAGGCCGGGATCGCCGCGCTGCCGGGGGAGTCGGTCTACTGCATGACGAAGGCCGGCATCTCGCACCTGACGAAGTGCCTGGCGGTCGAGTGGGGCCCGCTCGGCATCACCGTCAACGCCGTCGCACCGACGTTCATCCGCACCCCGGGGACGGCGTCCGCGCTCGCCGACCCCGCGTTCGAGGCGGACGTCCTCGAGCGGGTCGCGGCCCTGCACCGGATCGGCGACCCCGTCGACGTCGCCGGTGCCGTCGTCTACCTCGTGTCGCCGGCCGCGGCGCTCGTCACCGGCCACACCCTCGTCGTCGACGGGGGCTGGACGGCGCGCTGACCGGGCCGACCGGGCCGACCCGGCCGGTTCAGCCGAGGACGCGCGGGTCGAACCCGAACGGCAGCTCGAGCCGGTTCGCCGCGAGCAGGTCCGGGTCGGAGAGGATCTCCTTCGTCGGGCCGTCCGCGGCGATGACACCGTCGGAGAGGATCACCGAGCGCGGGCACAGCTCGAGGGCGTACGGCAGGTCGTGCGTGACCATGAGGATCGTCACGTCGAGCGAGAGCAGGATCTGCGCGAGCTCGCGACGGCTCGCCGGGTCGAGGTTCGACGACGGCTCGTCGAGCACGATGACCTCGGGCTCCATCGCGAGCACCGTCGCGACGGCCGCGCGCCGGCGCTGCCCGAACGAGAGGTGGTACGGCGGGCGGTCGGCGAGGTCGCCGAGGCGGACGGCGGCGAGTGCCCGGTCCACCCGGGCGTCGAGCTCGGCGCCCCGGATCCCGAGGTTCGCGGGGCCGAACGCGACGTCGTCGCGGACCGTCGGCATGAAGAGCTGGTCGTCGGGGTCCTGGAAGACGATGCCGACCCGGCGGCGGACCTCCTGGAGGTTGTCCTTGACCACGGGCAGCCCACCGACGTGCACCGACCCCGCGCCGCCAGCGAGGATGCCGTTGAGGTGCAGGACGAGCGTCGTCTTGCCGGCACCGTTCGGGCCGAGCAGCGCGACCCGCTCGCCCCGCCCGACCTGCAGGTCGACGCCGAACAGGGCCTGGTGCCCGTCGGGGTAGGCGTACGCCACCCCCTCGAGCTGCAGGGACGGCGGGACGTCGGGCGTGCGCCCCGCGTCGAGCCGCTCGGGGGTGCCGTCGGTGATCGTCATGCCGTCCTCGCTCCGGTCGGTGGTGCCGACCTGTGCCCCGTGCCCGGTCGTGTGGAAGCTCATCGCAGCACCCAGGCCGTGATGCAGGTCAGGAGGGCCGCGGCGGGCAGCGCCAGCGCCGTTCGCCACTGTGCGGCCGTGGTCGCCTCGCCCCGCAGGGGGATCGTCCCGGTGTAGCCGCGGGAGAGCATCGCCAGGTGCACGCGCTCCCCCCGCTCGTACGAGCGGATGAACAGCGCCCCGGCCGATCGCGCGACCACCGGCAGCGCCCGGACGTCCCGGCCCTGGAAGCCGCGAGACTCACGGGCGATGCGCATCCGGTCCATCTCGTCGCCGATGACGTCCCCGTAGCGGACCATGAACGTCATGATCTGGACCATGATCTGAGGCATGTGCAGGCGCTCCAGACCGACGAGCAGCGCCCGCAGGTCCGTCGTCGCGGCGAGCAGGATCGAGCAGACGACGCCGAGCGTGGCCTTCGCGAGGACGTTCCACGCAGCCCACAGGCCGTTGACCGAGAGCGAGAGCCCGAGGACGTCCACCCGTTCGCCCTGGGAGAGGAACGGCATGAGGACGGCGAAGAGCACGAAGGGCACCTCGACGAGCATGCGACGCAGGACCAGCGGCGCGGGGATGCGCGCCACGGCGGCGACGCCGGCGAGCAGGACGGCGTAAAGCCCGAAGGCCCAGACCGCCTCACGGGGCGTCGAGACGACGACGAAGACGAAGAGCACCGTCGCGACGAGCTTGCTCTGCGGGCTCAGCCGGTGGACCGGCGACGCCGCGGGCCGGTACAGCCGGTGCGCGTGACCTGCTCCCACGTCGTCAGCGACCGACCTGGTCGTCGGTGTCCACGGCGTCCGAGGTGTCGTGCCCCGCCGCGGCCCGGCGCCGCAGCACGAGCGTCAGACCACCCGCCAGGGCCAGGGTGATCGCCACTCCGGCGACCCCGGCCACGGCGCCGGAGGCGAAGCCGTCCCCGAGCCCCTTCGTGCCGTACCCGGCGAACGGTGACCCGTCGAGCCCGTGGTCCTTCTCCTGCGCGCCGAACCCGGTGTCCGTCGCGACCTTCTCGAGGCCGTCGGGGGAGGAGCTCGCCCAGTAGCTGACGACACCGGCCAGCAGCAGGGCGACGAGGAGGGCCCCGACGGCGAAGCGCTTGTTGTTCGTGGACATCACGCCTCCTGGGCGGTCGAGCCGTGGTGGGCCGCCCCGACAGGGGCCGCCGGCGTCCTGAGCTCCAGCCGCTTCTGCAGGTGCCGCGCACCGCGCACGAGATCCGGCCGGACGGCGAGCACGCTGCCGACCGTCATGGCCGTGATCACGGCCTCCCCGACGCCGATGAGCAGGTGGACGCCGATCATGGCCGTGAGCACCGTGCCGACGGGCACGTCGCTCGTGCCGCCCACCGCGTAGAAGACCACGAACATCAGGGCCGCGGCGGGGACCGCGACGAAGGCACCGACCGCGCTCGCCGCGACGACCCCGAAGCGGGTCTTGGGCAGCACGGCGACGACGAGCCGGAACACGACGTACCCGACGACCACCCCGACGATCGACATGTCGGTGACGTTGACGCCGAGCGCCGTGAGCCCGCCGTCGGCGAAGAACAGCCCCTGGACTATGAGGACCACGGCGACGCACAACGCCCCGGTGTAGGGGCCGACGAGGATCGCCGCCAGTGCCCCGCCGAGCAGGTGCCCGCTCGTGCCGGCCGCCACGGGGAAGTTGAGCATCTGCACGGCGAAGACGAAGGCGGCCACGAGCCCGGCCAGCGGTGCCGTGCGCTCGTCGAGCTCGCGCCGGGCACCGCGAAGGCACACCCCGAGCCCGGCCACCGCGACGACGCCGGCGGCGATGGAAACGGGCGGGTCGATGAACCCGTCAGGTACGTGCATGGCGATCGTCCCCTCGACAGTCGGCCGCGTACGACCTCCGGCTGTGCAGCCGGTCGTGGACGATCCTCGCTCAGTTGGGAACTCCGAGCAACTGCTAAGAGTTCGCAACAAGCCGGAAACGGTCGACACGCCTCCGGGTGATCCACCACGGGCCCGCGCCTGCCGACACCAGCATCATGCTCCTGCTCGCGTCGGTCGGCCTCCTGGGTCTGGGAGCCGTCGTCGCCGTCCGATGGGCGCTCACCCGCGTCGACGCCCTCGGCCGGCCCGTGGGGTTCCCCGTCGCCGCCGTCGCGGTGCCCGTCGTCGTCGCGCTCGTCCTCGCGGTCCCCGTCGCGCGCCGCAGCCGCACCGAGCACCGGCTCTCCGACGTGGCGTCGGTGCTCGCCGGTCGCGCCGTCCACGTCGACTGCTCGTCGTCCGGCGCGGGCCTGGTCCACGTCGGGCGGGACGTCGCGCACGTCGACATCGACGCCGAGGGCCGCCCCGGTGACGTCGCCGTCCTCGGCGACACCGTGTGCGACGACGTCGAGCGCTGGCGCCGCGGGCTGGACGGGGCGGCGTCGGCGCGCGCGGACGTCGACGGGGCGACCGCCGTGCACGTCCTCACGCACGAGGCGATGCACCTCGGCGGGCGCATCGACGAGGGGCAGGCCGAATGCGCCGCGGTGCAACGGGATGCGGCCACCGCGCGGCTGCTCGGTGCGGACGACGTGCAGGCGCGCAGGCTCGCGCGCACCTACTGGCTCGTCGTCTACCCCACCATGCCGGAGCCGTACCGGACGCCGGGATGTGCTGCGGGACAAGGGCTCGACGAGCATCTCGGTGACGCGCCCTGGGAGCAGCAGGGGTAGCGGACCGGCCGTCTCCGAGGCCCGCGCGAGGCCCCGCGGACCGCCGGTGCGCTGAACCGGTGCGGACGAAAGTTCACGCGAACGGCTCAAGGTCCCGTTTCTGTGCACCGAAGCACGTGATCGACACGATGAGACGACGCCGCCTCATAGCACTTGTTCCTCAACGGCGGATGTCATCGTGGAGGTACCCACCACCGGGTGGTCGACACCGCGACCGCCCACTGCACCCGGAGGCCCACGTGCCCGCACGCTTCACGCTCAGCAAGGACAAGGCCGGCAAGTTCCGGTTCACGCTCTTCGCCCCGAACGGTCAGGTCGTCGCGGTCTCGCAGGCCTACGCGACCAAGGCATCGGCGCTCAACGGCGTCGCGTCCGTCCGCAAGAACGCCCCGGCCGCGACGCTCGACGACGCGACGGCGGCCGCGAAGAAGGCGGCGGCCAAGGCCCCCGCCAAGACGGCTGCGAAGCCGGCCGTCAAGACCGCCGCGAAGACCGCCGTCAAGGCTGCCGCCAAGACGGTCGTCAAGGCGCCGGCCAAGGCCGTCGCCAAGCGCACGGTCAAGGCCGTGACGAAGGCGGCGCCGGCGAAGCCCGCCGCGAAGAAGGCCGCCCCCGTGACGACGGCGAAGGCGGCCCCCGCCAAGCCGGCGACGAAGGCCCCGGCCAAGGCGGCCGCCAAGGCGCCCGCCAAGAAGGCCCCGGCGAAGCGCGCGGCGACCCCGCGCAAGCGCGCCGCGGCGCCGAAGCCGGCCGCCACGGTCTGAGGCCTCCCGCCTCGCCGCGTCGCAGCGGGCAACCGGTCGCGACGCAACAACTCCACATCGTCTCGATCCCGGTGCAGGGGCGGCCTCCGGGCCGCCCCTGCACTGCGTCCGGCGCCGGCGCCGTCGCGTCCGGTCCGGGTGTCGGACGTGCCTGCAAGACTGCGTCCGTGGCGACGAGATGGCATCTGACGGTGGACTGCGCGGACTCCGCGCGGCTGGTGGAGTTCTGGTGCGCCGCACTGGGGTACGTCCCGGAGCCGGCCCCCGACGGGTGGTCGAGCTGGTTGGAGTACTGGCGGGCCGGCGGGATCCCCGAGGAGGACCTCGTCGGTGCGGAGAACGGCAGCGGCGCGGTCGTCGACCCCGACGGCGTCCTCCCGCGGATCTGGTTCCAGGAGGTGCCCGAGGGCCGCACCGGCAAGAACCGGCTGCACATCGACGTGCTCCACACCCCGGGCCGGGGCGCGATGCCCGTCGCCGCCCGGCGGGCGAGCCTGGAGCAGGAGGTCGAGCGGCTCGTCGCCCTCGGGGCGAGCGTCGCGTACTGGAACGCACCCGAGGGCGCCGACTACGTCGCGGTGACGCTCCGGGACACCGAGGGCAACGAGTTCTGCATCAGCTGACGTCGCTCGACGTCAGACCCGGCGCCAGCGGGCCTCGGCGTAGCCGTAGACCCCGAACGCGAGCAGCGCCAGGGCAGCCAGGACGCCGAGGACCTTGCCGTACGGCTGCTCGAGCAGCGTGCGGAAGGCGGTGTCCATGCCACCGGCCTTGTCCGGGTCGAAGGTCCACGCCGCCGAGACGACGAGCACCCCGACGAGGACGAAGACGAGGCCGCGGCCGATCGTGCCGACCCGGCCGAGGTGGACGACGACGCGCCGCACCTGCGCCGGTACGGCCCGGAAGAAGCGCATGAACTTCAGCTGGTAGCCCTCGACGACGAGCGCCGCGCCGCCGGCGACGATCGCGAGCCCGACGAGGCCGACGAGGACCCGGCCCCCGCTGTGGCTCATGACCTCTGCGGTGAGCGAGGTCTGCTTGCCCTTCTGGCTCTGCGTCGAGCCGCGCAGCGCCGACACGGCGGTGAAGGTCAGCGCGAGGTAGACGACGCCGCGGAAGGCCGACTTCAGCCGTGGGCCTGCGCCGTCCGGCTCACCGGTGACGCCGAACGCGGCCTCGGCCAGCCGCCAGATCGCGTACCCGAGGAACCCCACGGCGAGCAGGCCGACGAGCAGCGTCCCCCACGAGTGCGTGAGCAGCTCCGCGAGAGCGCCCTGCTGGTCGACGTTGCGGCCCGAGGAGCCGATCGCCGCGAGCAGCGCGAGGACCCCGATGACGACGTACACCGTCGCCCGCGCGGCCAGCCCCGCCCGGGCGAGCCAGCCGACCTGCTTGCTGTCGGCGGCGTCGTCCGCAGCCGACATCACCTGCTGCACCCTCGAGGAGGTGGACCGGTTCATGGGGGCTCCCTCGTCCGCGACCCGCGTCGAGGACGGCACACCGCCGTCCGTCGCCAGTCGTGGGGAGCGTAGGTCGGCGGGGCGTGCAGCGCCCGTGCAGTTGGCCCCGGCGCCCGCTCAGCCCGCGTCGGCGGCCTTGAGCTCCTCGACGTAGGCGACGTACTGCGCCTGCGCGTCCTGCGGGCTCGTGCCGGCGAGCGCGGCCCACGCGTCGTACTTGAACTTGCCGACGAAGTCGGCGAAGCCGGGGCGCTTGCCCTGGACGTCTCCCACGGTGGCCTGCTTGTAGAGCGCGTAGAGCTTGAGCTTGGCCTCGTTGCCCGGGTCCTTGCCCAGCTGCTTGACGTCCTCTACGGCCGTCTCGAACGCCGATGCCATGGTCGCCTCCGCCTCGTGCAGGTCCTGGTCGCCGGTGCCTGTCCGCGCGAGCCTAGGGGCTACGAGCCGTGCAGCGCCCCGGCCACGGGTGTCGTCGGCCACACGTCGTCCAGGTGCCGCAGCGCGGTCGCCAGGTCCGCGCCGTAGGCCGTGAGGAGCGCACCGCCGGCGGCGAGCGGGCACACCACTGCGTCGCCGGACGTCGCGGCGGCCGCCGCCGGGACGTCCGGGCCGAGCAGGAGCCGGCTCACGACGCTGCGGGCGGCCGCCGCCCCGGGAAGGGCCGGCCCGGCGGCGAGCAGCGCCGAGGACTGGGTCTGCCGCAGCACCGGGGCCCCGTCGACGTCGGCCACGAGCCGGCCCGACCAGGTGCCGCCGGGTTCGCGGTACCGGCCGAGGACGACCTGCTCGACGAGGTCGAGGGACGCGGTCGGCGCGAGCGACACCGTCGTGCCGGTGCGCAGCCGGGCGCCCGCGCAGACGACGAGGGGCTGCGGCGCGCACCGCAGGGTCGCGCCGTCCGCGACGTCGGCGGTGACGTCCCAGGTCGCGGCGAGGTCGCCCGGCCCGGGCAGCGCGATCGTCGCGGCGACGCCCTCGACGTCGAGTCGGGCGCCGGCCCGGACGACGAGGTCGAGCTCGACGACGTCACCGTCCAGCGGGCCGGCCGCCGTCCCGACGAGGTGCACCGTCGAGGGCCCGGTGCGGCGGACGGCGAGCGCCCCGTCGGCCCGCAGCCGGGCGAGGACGGGGGTCCCGTCGTCCTCGACGTCGGCGACGACCTCGACGCGGCTACGCATGCGCGTGCGGCGCGGCGGCCGGGGCCGCGCCCGCGGTGTGCGCGCGGTGGTGCTCGAGCTCGGCGAGCAACCAGTCGACGACCGGCCCGGCGGCCGGGTCCTCGCGCAGCGACACGAGCGCGACCGGGCGGCCCTCGCGGACCCGGTCGGCGTCCGACGTCATGACGTCGAGGTCCGCGCCGACGAGCGGGGCGAGGTCGCGCTTGTTGATGACGAGCAGGTCGGCGCCCGTCACGCCCGGACCTCCCTTGCGCGGCACCTTGTCGCCGCCGGCGACGTCCACGACGAAGACCTGGACGTCGACGAGGCCCTTGCTGAAGGACGCCGTGAGGTTGTCCCCGCCGGACTCGACGAGGACGACGTCGAGGTCGGCGAAGCGCTCGACGAGGTCGTCGACGGCGTCGAGGTTCGCGGTGATGTCGTCCCGGATCGCCGTGTGCGGGCAGCAGCCGGTCTGGACGGCGGAGATCCGCTCGTCGGGCAGGACGGCGTTGCGGCGCAGGAACTCCGCGTCCTCGGTCGTGTAGATGTCGTTCGTCACGACGGCGATCGAGAGCCGGCCGGACAGGGTGCGGCACAGGGCCGCGACGAGCGCCGTCTTGCCCGAGCCGACGGGGCCGCCGATGCCGACGCGCAGCGGCCCGCCGGTGCGGACGGTGTGCGCGTGCGGGTCGTCGCCGTGGAACAGGCCCATGGTGTCCTCCGGGTGCTCGGTGCGTGCTGCTCGGTCTGTGCTGGTGCGGCGGGTGGCGGGTCAGGACGCGAAGAGCCGGTCGCCGCGGGCGGCGTGCCGTTCCGCGAGCAGGTCGAGGAGCGGGTCGCCGTCGTCCGGCAGGGCGTGCCAGCCCGTGGGCGGGGCCGCCGCGAGGGCGACGGCCGCCGCCTCGCGGGCGACGGCGTCGACGGCCGCGCCGAGGTCGAGCGTGGCGACGGCGACCTCGACGGGGTCGAGGCCGAGGAGCCGCTGCGCGGCGGTCGCGGGGCCGGTCACCGCGAGGTAGGCGGCGACGAGCGCCGCCTCACCGGCTCCCAGCCCGGCGGCCCGCGCTGCGCAGCCGAGCACGAGCGGGTGGTGCGGGCGCGCGCCGAGGTCGGCCCACACGAGGTCGACGTGCGGCCCGACCCAGCCGGCGCGGGCCAGGCGCAGCAGACCCCGGCCCTGGGCCCGGGACGCCGCGCGCTGGGCCGGGGACGGTGTCCGGGCGTCGGCCTCGGCGTCGAGCCGCCCGACGGTCGCGGCGGTGAGCCCGACGGCGGCCGCCGAGAGGCCCGCGGTGACCCGCCCGACGGACAGCAGCCGGCGGTGCAGGAAGGCGCGCAGCGTCGGCCCGTCGGTGAGGAGGTGACCCCGCACGGCCTCCTCCACCCCGCCGGAGTGGACGTGGCCGCCGGACGGCAGTCGCTGGTCCGCGAGCGCGAGCAGGGCCGCGACCCCGGCCGGGGCCGCGGTCACGGCCGGACCGACCGGGTGCGGCGGGGGCTCAGCCCTTGGGCGACGCGACGAGCACGGGGATGAGCCGGTCCGTCTTCGTCTGGTATTCGGCGTACGTCGGGAAAGCCGCGACCGAGCGCTCCCACCAGGCCGCCCGCTCCTCGCCGTCCACCTCGCGGACGACCGCGTCGAACGGCTCCGGCCCGTCCTGGACCATGACCTCGTCCGGGTGCGCCACGAGGTTGTAGTACCACTCCGGGTGCTCCGGGGCACCGCCCTTCGACGCGACGAAGGCGTACGAGCCCTCGTGCTCGACGCGCATGAGCGCGATCTTGCGGAGCTTGCCGGACCTGCGGCCGCGCATCGTCACGACGACGATCGGCAGCCCGGTGTCGCGCAGGGTGTTCGCCTCGAGGCCGCCGCTCGCCTCGTAGGCCTCGACCTGCTCGCGGACCCACGCCGACGGGCTCGGCTCGTACTCGCCTTCCAGTGCCATGACCGCACCCTACGTCGCCGGCCGCGGCCCGGCCCGGCAGGCCCGTCCTCGCCCTCGCCCTCGCTGCTGTCGCCATCGCGCGCGCCTCAGAAGAGGAAGTAGCGCTGGGCCATCGGCAGCTCGGTCGCGGGCTCCTCGGCCCAGACCTCGCCGTCGATGCGGACGGTGAAGGTGTCGGGGTCGACCTCGATCCGTGGGGTCGCGGTGTTCTGCGGCATGTCGGCCTTGCCGCGGGAGCGGACGTCCTCGACGGCGACGAGCCGGCGCCGGACGTCGAGCCGGTCGGCGAGACCGTCCTCGAGGGCGACCGGTGCGACGAAGTGGACGCTCGTGGCGGCCGCCGTCGTCGGGGCGGCGCCGAACATCGGGCGCGGCAGGATCGGCTGGGGGGTGGGGATCGAGGCGTTCGCGTCACCCATCGCGGCCCACGCGATGACCCCGCCCTTGAGGACGGCGTGCGGCCGGACGCCGAAGAACGCCGGCTCCCAGAGCACGAGGTCGGCGAGCTTGCCGACCTCCACCGAGCCGACCTCGTGGTCGATGCCGTGCGCGACGGCGGGGCAGATCGTGTACTTGGCGACGTACCGCCGCGCGCGCAGGTTGTCGTTGCCCCCGCCCGGGCCGCCGGTGCCGCCGTCGCCGGGCAGGCCGTTCTCCCCGGGCAGGAACCCGCGCCGCCGCTTCATGACGTGCGCGGTCTGCCAGGTGCGCAGCACGACCTCGCCGGCGCGGCCCATCGCCTGCGCGTCCGAGCCGATCATCGAGATCGCCCCGACGTCGTGGAGCAGGTCCTCGGCGGCGATCGTGCTCGGCCGGATCCGGCTCTCGGCGAACGCGAGGTCCTCGGCGATCGAGGCCTGGAGGTGGTGGCAGACCATGAGCATGTCGAGGTGCTCGGCGAGCGTGTTCACCGTGTGCGGCCGGGTCGGGTTCGTCGACGACGGCAGCACGTTCGGGTACGCGGCGACGGTGATGATGTCCGGTGCGTGCCCGCCGCCCGCGCCCTCGGTGTGGTACGCGTGGATCGCCCGGCCCCGGATCGCGGCGAGCGTCGACTCGACGAACCCGGCCTCGTTGAGGGTGTCCGAGTGCAGCGCGACCTGCACGCCCGCGGCGTCCGCGACGGTGAGGCTCGCGTCGATGACCGCGGGCGTCGTCCCCCAGTCCTCGTGGAGCTTGAAGCCGGAGGCGCCGCCGCGCAGCTGCTCCCACATCGAGTCGTGCGAGACGGTGTTCCCCTTGCCCAGCAACGCGATGTTGACCGGCAGGCCGTCCATCGCCTCGAGCATCCGGGCCAGGTACCAGGCACCGGGGGTGACCGTCGTCGCCTTCGTGCCCTCGGCCGGGCCGGTGCCGCCGCCGATGAGCGTCGTGACGCCGGAGCCGATCGCCTCGGGGACGATCTGCGGGCAGATGAAGTGCACGTGGGTGTCGATCGCGCCGGCCGTGAGGATCCGCCCGTTGCCGGCGATCACCTCGGTACCCGGGCCGACGACGAGGTCGGGGTGGACGCCGTCCATCGTCTCCGGGTTGCCGGCCTTGCCGAGGGCCACGATCCGTCCGTCGCGGATGCCGACGTCCGCCTTGACGACGCCCCAGTGGTCGAGGACGACGACCCCGGTGATCACGGTGTCCGGCGCGCCCTCGGCCCTGGTCGCGCGGCCCTGGCCCATCGACTCGCGCAGCACCTTGCCGCCGCCGAAGACGGCCTCGTCACCGGCCCGGCCGGGGCCGCCCGCGAGGTCCTCGGTGACCTCGATGAGCAGGTCGGTGTCCGCGAGCCGGATCCGGTCGCCGACGGTCGGGCCGTAGAGCTGGGCGTACCGCGCGCGGTCGAGGTCCATCAGGCACCGTCCTGCACGGTCGTCGGGGTGCCGGCCGGGGCGTCGAGCGGGCCGGGGGCCGGCAGCGTCAGACCGGCGACGACGCGCGTGCCCGCGAGCGGCACGAGCGTCACCTCGCGGTCGATGCCGGGCTCGAAGCGGACGGCGGTGCCGGCGGGGATGTCGAGGTGCTGCCCGTGGGCCGCGGCACGGTCGAACTCCAGCGCCGCGTTGGCCTGCGCGAAGTGGTAGTGCGAGCCGACCTGCACCGGCCGGTCGCCGGTGTTGACGACGGTGAGCGTCGTGCGCGGGCGGCCCGCGCTCAGCGCGACCGTGCCCGCGGCGGGCAGCACCTCCCCGGGCCGGACGACGGAGGCCGGCGGCGGCGCGGAGGTGCCGGCCCCGATCGGGCCGTGGATCGTCACGAGCTTCGTGCCGTCGGGGAACGTCGCCTCGATCTGCACCTCCGGCAGCAGCTCGGCGACCCCGGGCAGGACGTCGTCCGCCGTGAGCACCTCGCGGCCCGCCTGCATGAGCTCCGCGACCCCGCGGCCGTCGCGGGCCGCCTCCATGACGAACGAGCAGAGCACCGCGACCGCCTCGGGGTGGTTCAGCCGCAGGCCACGACCGCGGCGGCGCCACGCGAGCTCGGCCGCGTAGGAGATCATGAGTCGCTCTTGCTCGTGCGGTGTCAGCAGCATCGCTCTCCCCGGGTGGCGGGTGCGGTCGGACGGACGCTAGGCATCACGTGTTAAGTGCGGGGTCCTGCGGTGTTTCAGCCGCGCGTCGCCGCGCCCGCGGATGTCACGCCCGCGTGTCCGGGTCACACCGCGAGGCTCGCCCGGACCGCGCCCTCGGCGTCCGCGCCGGCCGCGCCCGACACGGTGATCCGGCCCGACTCGAGCACGTGGTACGTGTGCGCCGCCCGCAGGGCGAAGCCGAGGTGCTGCTCCACGAGCAGCACGCCGAGGCCGCCGCGCCCGGCCAGCCGCAGGACGGTCTCCTCGATCTCGGCGACCACCGACGGCTGGATGCCCTCGGTCGGCTCGTCGAGGAGCAGCAGGCGCGGGCGGGTGATGAGCGCCCGGGCGATGGCGAGCTGCTGGCGCTGGCCGCCGGACAGCAGGCCGGCCCGTCGTCCCAGCAGCCCTTCCAGCGCGGGGAAGGTCGCGAGCGCCTCCGCGGTGGCGGCCTTCCCGTCCTTGCGGCCGTCGGCGACGAGCTGCAGGTTCTCGCGGGCCGTGAGGTGCGGGAACGACTGCTGGCCCTGCGGCACGTAGGCCAGACCGCGCCGGACCCGCTCGTGCGGGGCGAGCCGGGTGACGTCGACGCCGTCGAGGAGGACGGCGCCCCGGGCCGGGCGCAGCAGCCCCGCGGCGGTCCGCAGGAGCGTGCTCTTGCCGGCGCCGTTGTGGCCCATCACGGCGACGACGCCCTCCGCCGGGACGGTCACGCCCACCCCGTGCAGCACCGTGGTGCGGCCGTAGCCGACGTGGACGTCGCGCAGCTCGAGCATCAGCCCTCCACCTTCACGCCGTCGACCCCTGCGCCGTCGACGCCGTCGACGCCCTCGGCGACTACCGCGGCGTCCGCGGCGGTCCCGAGGTACACCTCCTGCACCTTCGGGTCCGCCTGCACCTGCGCGACGCTGCCCTCGCTGAGCACCCGGCCCTGGTGCAGCACCGTCACCGTGCGGGCGAACTTGCGCAGGAACTCCATGTCGTGCTCGACGATGACGACCGTGCGGTCGCCGTCGGCGATCTCCTGCAGCAGTGCACCGGTCGCGTCGCGCTCCTCGTGGCTCATGCCGGCGACGGGCTCGTCGAGCAGCAGGAGCCTGGCGTCCTGGACGAGGAGCATGCCGATCTCCAGCCACTGCTTCTGGCCGTGCGCGAGGGTGCCCGCGAGCCGGTCCGTGGCGTCGGCGAGGTGGATCGTCCCGAGCACCCGCTCGACGGCCTCCGGCACGCCCCTGCGCCGGCGGAGCAGGCGGGCGAACCCGCGGCCGGCGCCCGCCGCGATGTCGAGGTTCTGCAGGACCGTGAGCTCCTCGAAGACCGTCGCGGTCTGGAAGGTTCGGCCGATGCCGGCCCGGGCGATCCGGTGCACCTCGCGCCCGAGGAGCTCTTGCTCGCCGAACTGCACGGACCCGGTCGCCTTCGAGAGGCCGGTGACCGCGTCGACGATGGTCGTCTTCCCCGCGCCGTTGGGCCCGATGAGGAAGCGCAGGTCCCCGCGCGGCACGTCGAGGTCGACGCCGTCGACGGCGACGAACCCGTCGAAGACGACGCGCAGGTCGCGGATCCTCAGGCCGGCGGCGGTCTGGTCGGTCACGAGGTCACCTCCGCGGGCCGGCGGCGGACGGCGTCCCCGACGACCCGGGGGAGCGATGCGAGGCCGTTGGGCAGGAAGGCGACGACGAGGATGAACAGGCCGCCCTGGATGTACGTCCAGCGGTCCGCGAGGGCCTCGGACGCCGCCGTCGTGAGCCAGGCGACGCCGATCGCGCCGAGCGCCGGGCCGAGCAGCGTCGCCCGGCCACCGACGGCGACGCCGATGACGAAGGCGATCGACGGCACGATGTCGATCGACGCGGGGTTGATGGCCTGCACGGCGCAGACGAACATCGCGCCGGCCAGGCCCGCCATGCCCGCTGCGACGGTGTAGGCGAAGGTCTGGACGTTCGCCGGGTCGTACCCGAGGAACCGCACGCGCTCCGGGGCGTCCCGGACGGCGACGAGGAGCTCGCCGTAGCGGCTCTGCATGAGCTGGCGCGCGACCGCCAGGCAGCCGAGCAGGCAGACGGCGACGACGACGTAGACGGTCGTCCGGTTGACCGGGTCGCCGAGGTCGTACCCGAAGAAGCTCGTGATGTCGGTGAGCCCGTTCGTGCCGCCCGTCGTGCCCTGCTGCCCGACGATGAGGATCGCCATGGCGGCGGCGAGGGCCTGGCTGAGGATCGCGAAGTACGGGCCCTTGATCCGGCGGCGGAAGACCGCCTGGCCGAGCACGAACGCGACGAGCATCGGCAGCAGGACGGTGGCCGGCACGGCGACCGAGGCCTGCCGGAACGGCTGCCACCACAGCGGCAGCTCGGTGACCTCGCCGTAGAGCTGCATGAAGTCGGGCAGCTCGCCGGGCGGGGTCTGGGCGAGCTTGAGGTGCATCGCCATCGCGTACGCGCCGATGCCGAAGTAGACGCCCTGCCCCAGCGTGAGCATCCCGCCGCGGCCCCAGGCGAGGCCGATCCCGACGGCGACGATCCCGAAGCACAGGTACTTCGCGAGCAGGTCGAGCCGGAACTGGCTCAGCGTCGCCGGTGCGACGACGAGCAGGACGAGGGCGCCGAGCCCGAACCCGAGGGCCGCGCGCAGCGGGCCGGGGCGGGTCAGCCTGTCGAGTGCACTCATGCAAGGCTCCTGGTGCGCAGCGTGAACAGGCCCTGGGGGCGCCACTGGATGAAGAGGACGACCGCGACGAAGACGAGCACCTTGGCGACGCTCGCGCCGACCTGGTACTCGAGCAGCGCGTTGAGCATCCCGATGACGAAGGCCATGACGACCGCGCCCTGGATCCGGCCGACGCCGCCGGCGACGACGACGAGGAACGCGTCCACGATGTAGCTCGTGCCCATGCTCGGGCCGATCGCACCCAGCAGCGTCAGGGCGACGCCGGCGACGCCGGCGAGGCCGGAGCCGATGAAGAACGTCGTCCGGTCGACCCGGGCGGTCGGGATGCCGCTCGTCGCCGCGAGGTTGCGGTTCTGGACGACGGCGCGGATCCGGCGGCCCAGGGACGTCGCGGTGAGCGCGACGGACAGGCCGCCGACGGCGACCACGGCCACGGCCAGGATGAACAGCCGGCTCGCGGGCAGCGTGAGGGCGCCGACCTCGACGGCGCCGGTGAGCCACTCGGGCGCGGCCGTCTGCTTGTTCGGGGCGCCGAAGAGGTCGCGCGCGGCCTGCTGGAGCACCAGGGACAGCCCCCACGTCACGAGCAGCGTGTCGAGCGGCCGGTGGTAGAGGCGGCGCAGCAGGAGCATCTCCATGGCCAGCCCGAGCAGGCCGGAGACGACGAAGGCCACGGGCAGCGCGACGAGCAGCGAGGCGCCGGCGCTCGTGACGACCTTCTGGAGCATGTAGACCGTGTACGCGCCGGCCATGATGAGCTCGCCGTGGGCCATGTTGATGACGTTCATCTGGCCGAACGTGAGGACGAGGCCGAGCGCGACGAGCAGGAGCACCGCACCGAAGCTGATACCGGTGAAGAGCTGGGTGAGGACGGCCATGGCGGCTCCGTTCTGTGGCGGGGGCTCGACCGCCGGGCCGGCGGACCGACGTGCGGCGGACGCCCGGCGTGCCGGCTCGACCAGGTCGGGCCGGCACGCCGGGGTCACGGCCGGGTCAGGAGAGCCCCGCCGCCCAGTCGTACGTCTTGAGGAACGGGTCCGGCTCGATCGGCTTGCCGGAGTTCCACACCTCGGTGATCGTGCCGTCGTCCCCGATCTTGCCGATGCGGGCGGTCTTGGCGATGTGCTGGTTGCTGCCGTCGACCGTGACGAGCCCCTCGGGGGCGTCGAACGTGATGCCGTCCGCAGCCGCCTTGACCTTCTCGACGTCGAAGGAGCCGGCCTTCTCGACCATCGCCTTCCAGAGGAACACCGAGACGTACGCCGCCTCCATCGGGTCCGACGTCGGCTTGTCCTCGCCGTACTTCGCCTTGTACGCCGCGACGAACTCCTTGTTCTTCGGGGTGTCCGTCGTCATGTAGTAGTTCCACGCCACGAGCTGGCCCGACAGGTACTGCGGGCCGATCGCCTTCGCCTCCTCCTCGGCGATGGACACCGACATGACCGGCGTCGTGGCCGCCTCGAGGCCCACGGACTTGTACTGCTTCCAGAAGGCGACGTTGCTGTCGCCGTTGAGGGTGTTGAAGACCGCGTCCGGCTTCGAGGACTTGATCTTGTCGACGATCGCGCTGAACTCGGTGTTGCCCAGCGGCTTGTACTGCTCGTCGACGACGGTCATCCCGTTCGCCTCGGCGTACGCGCGGATCTCCTTGTTCGCCGTCCGCGGGAAGACGTAGTCGCTGCCGACGAGGAACAGCGTCTTCTTGCCCTCGCCCTTGAGGTAGTCCAGAGCGGGGATGATCTGCTGGTTCGTCGTGGCGCCGGTGTAGAAGATGTACGGCGAGGCCTCGAGCCCCTCGTACTGCACGGGGTAGAACAGGAGCGCCTTGTTCTTCTCGAAGACCGGCAGCATCTGCTTGCGGCTCGCCGACGTCCAGCCGCCGAACGTGGCGGCGACCTTGTCGACGCTGATGAGCTTCTGGGCCTTCTCCGCGAACGTCGGCCAGTCGGAGGCGCCGTCCTCGCTCACCGGCTCGATCTTCTTGCCGAGGACCCCGCCGGAGGCGTTGATCTGCTCGACGGCCAGCAGGAGCGAGTCCCGCACGGTGACCTCGCTGATGGCCATGGTGCCGGACAGCGAGTTGAGCAGGCCGACCTTGACGGTGCCACCGGTGGTGTCCGCGGTGGCTGCCGCGGTGGTGGCCGTGGACGTCTCGCCGGACTTCGCGCCGCACGCCGCGAGCGTGAGGGCGACGGTGGCGGCGAGAGCGGTGAGGGCCGTGCGACGGGTGGACTGTCGGGACATGGTCCTCCTCCGGGGGAGGCGCACGCCGAATGGCGGTCGCCGTTGGGGGTTGGAGGGACCGTAGGAACCGTGGGTTACCTGCGCGGTGCTGCTCTGTTGCCGTCGGTGGCTCCGAAGGGCGCCGTCCGTAAACGGTTGGTGTCCGCAAACTCTCACCGGCGTGGCCACGGCGTCCGGCGTCGGCTACCTCACACAGGTCACGGCCAGGTCACGACCGGGCGCGTTCCTCGCGTCCGGAACCCGTTGCGGCGCAAGACCTTTTCATGATCGTCGATACAGACGTAAGGCGTGGTGCGGAACGAGCCGGACGCAGGAGGTCGTCCGGTGCCGGCCGTCGGTGGGCCCGCCGGTGGGGTCAGGCGCGGGCGACGTCGTCGAGCGCCGCCCCGAACGCCTCGGCGAGGAGCTTGACGTCGTCGTCCGTCGTGACGAAGGACGGCGACACCTGCAGGCCCCCGGTCGCGAGCACCCGGGTGAGAACGCCGTGCCCGCGCAGCGCGGCCGCCACCCTGGCCGGTAGGGCCGCGTCGACGGCGAGCGCCGCCGGGTCGACCTGGACGGCGGCCATCGCGCCGGTGCCGCTGCGCACCTCGGAGACGAGGTCGTGGTCGGCGAGCGGTGCGAGCAGCGTGTGCAGCGTGCCCTCGAGCCGGGCCGCCTCGGCGAGGAGGTTCTCCTCCTCGATGACGTCGAGGTTCGCGAGCGCGACCGCGCAGGCCGTCGCGTGCCCGGAGTAGGTGTAGCCGTGCCGCCACATCCCGGTCCCGGCGCGCCAGAACGGCTCGGCGACCCGGGGTGCGACGAGCACCGTGCCGAGCGGCGCGTACCCGCTCGTGACGCCCTTCGCGCCGGTGACGATGTCCGGCTGGAGCCCGAACCGGGTCACCCCGAACCAGAAGCCGCCGATCCGGCCGTAGCCGGTGATGACCTCGTCGCACACGAGGAGCACGTCCCGGTCGCGGCAGATCTTCTCCACCGACTCCAGGTAGCCCGCGGGCGGCGGGAAGACCCCGCCGGCCCCGACGACCGGCTCGACGAAGAACGCCGCGACCCGGTCGGGGCCGGTCGCATCGAGGACGGCGGCGAGCGCCTCGGCGGAGTCCCAGGGCACCTGCGCGGTGTCGGCGAGCAGCGGGCCGTAGCCGAGCCGGTTCGCCGGGATGCCGGACAGGCTCGTGCCGCCCGCGTGCATGCCGTGGTAGCCGTGCCGGCGGCTGACGACGACGGTCTTCTCCGGGCGGCCGACCACCTGCCAGTACCGGCGCGCGAGCTTGACCGCGGTGTCGACCGAGTCCGAGCCGCCGCTCGTGAGGAAGACCTTGCTGCCCGGCACCGGTGCGATCGCGGCGACCCGCTCGGCGAGCTCGAGCGTCGGGCGCGTCGCGTAGTCCCCGAAGGTCGTGTACGCGGCCAGGCTCGACATCTGCGCCGCCGCCGCGGCGCCGAGGGCGGCCCGGCCGTGCCCGACGTTGCAGTACCAGAGGGCCGCAGTGGCGTCGAGGTAGCGCCGTCCCGCCTCGTCGGTGACGTACGCGCCGTCGCCCGAGGCGATGACGAGGGGACCTGAGGCCGCCACGGCCGCCATGTCCGCGAACGGGTGCCAGTAGCTGCCCACGGGGTTCCTCCTGATCGCTGCGGCCCGGCCTGCTGCCGCGAGGCTACGGCCCGATCCCGGACGCCGTCACGGACGGGATGCGACGATGGGGGCCATGGATGCCCAGCGCGGCGCCGGGCGACCCCGCCGTCCGGCCTTCTTCGGCCCGACGGTCATGGACACGTTCGTCGGTGCCCCCGACCCCGCCCAGCGGGTCGAGGCGGCCCACGCGACCGCGGAGGCGCTCGTCCGGCACGGCCGGGACGGCGGCGACGAGGTCGCGGCCCGGCTCGTCGCGATCGCCGACGAGCACGGCATCGACGAGGTCGCCGAGCTGTGGTCGCACACGCCGTCCGACACCCTGCCCGGTGCGCTGTGGCGGCTCTACGCGCTGCGCGCGGGCATCCGGCAGGACCCGGTCGCGCTCGCCCGCGCGTTCGACGCGGGCCGCGGCCGGGCACCGGTGCACGAGGCCGTCGCCGGGGTCGGCGAGCCGCCCGGCGCCGACGAGGTGCTCGCCCTCGCGGACGCCGTCCTCACCGGGGTGTTCCGCGGCGACCTCGCCGTCGCGCTCGAGCGGGCGGCGGCCTTCTGCCGGGTCGTGTCCACCGGGCAGGCGGTGCTCGCGGACGACGACGTCGCGGCGCCCGAGCAGGGCGGTGTCCTCACCCTGGAGCTCTCGGACGACACCCGGCGCGCGGCGGACCTGCTGCGGACCGCTGTCCAGCTCGAGGGGGCGGCCCGGCTGTGGCGGGCCGGCGAGCTGCACTGACCGGGCACCGGCCCGGATCCGGGGCCGGCGTGACGATCGTCACGCCCCGTCACGAGTCGTCGCCAGAAATCACCGCCCGGCTCTGTCGTAAAGCCCGCGGATCGGGGAACATGTCTCTCGATGGGCACGTTGGCCATCACTGGTGACACCCTCCGGGGTCTCACCGGGCGTCGGGTCGCGGTAACCCCGGGTCCCATCTGAAGCCGCCATGAGTGGCCATTGCGCCGTGAGGCGTTCCCGGTCCGACGCTCGTACGACACCGCAGCGCCCCCTTCGGGGGGCGCTGCGGTGCTTTGGGCGAGACTGGGGGCGATGAGCAGCGACACGACGGTCGGGCCCGAGGGCCCGGCCGCACCCGACGAGGCCGGGGCGGACGACGAGCCGGCCGCCGCGCGCGACGTGCGGGCCGGCGACCGGTGGCGTCCGCTCGCCCGTGTCGTGCTGCACTGGGCCGCGGTGCTGCTCGTCGCGGTCTCCGGTGCCGCGTTCGGTGCCGCCCTCGCGCCGTCCACGCAGGCCGAGGTCGGGCCGCTGCTCCTCGACGTCCGCGTCGTCCCGAGCCTGGACCCCGGCGTCCGGCTCCTGCTGCCGCCGGTCGGCCGTGTCGACTTCGACACCCACGAGGCGCCCGTCGCCGTCGAGGCCCGGGTCACCGAGGTCGACGTCGAGGAGGCGAAGGCCCTGCTCGGCGACCCGCGCGGCCTCGCGGGCCTCCAGGTGGCCGCCCCGGACGCGCTCCGGGCGGCGACGATCCGGGCGGCCGGCTGGTCGGCCGGCTGCGCCCTGCTCGGCGCCTGCGGGCTCTCCCTGCTCGTCCACCGCCGGGTGTGGCGGCGGACCGCCCAGGTCGCGGGCGGGCTCGTCGCCGTCCTCGTCGCGACCGGTCTGACCGCCGTCGCCACCTTCGACGCCGACCAGCTCGCCCAGCCCCGCTTCACCGGTCTGCTGAGCCGCGCGCCGTACGTGACCACGCAGGCGAACGGCCTCATCGACCGGCTCGAGTCCTACCGCAGCGGCCTCGCCGACATCGTCCAGGGCGTCACCGCGCTCTACGCGACGAGCGGCGACCTGCCCGTCGTCCCCGACACCGGGGAGGACGTCGTCCGGGTCCTCCACATCTCGGACGTGCACCTCAACCCGCTCGCCTTCGACCTCGTCGACCGGCTCGTCCAGCAGTTCAAGGTCGACCTCGTCGTCGACACCGGCGACATCACCACGTGGGGCACCGAGATCGAGGGCACGACGCTGTCCCGGATCCGCGGGGTCAAGGTGCCGTACGTCTTCGTCCGCGGCAACCACGACTCCCGGCTCACCCAGGCCGCCGTGGAGCTGAACCGCAACGCGGTCGTGCTCGACGACGAGGTCGTCGAGGTCGAGGGGATCGTCCTGGCGGGCATCGGGGACCCGACGTTCACCCCGGACGGCGGCACCGAGCCGGACGGCACCCCGGCGTCCGCGGCGGTGACGCCCACCGGACGGACCACCCCGACCCTGGCCGCCGGCCCGCCGCCGTCCGGGAGCGGCACCGCGGCGCCGACGGCGACCGCGACGCCGCCCTCGACCGACCCGCAGGTGCTCGCCGGCGAGCAGCTCGCCAGGACCGTCCGGGAGTGGGACGCCACGCACCCCGGCAAGCCCGTCGACGTCGCGCTCGTCCACGAGCCGCGCAGCGCCCCCGCGCTGTTCGGGACGGTCCCGCTCGTGCTCGCGGGGCACCTGCACACCCGCACCACGACGGTCGACCCGTCGGGCACCCGGCTCATGGTGCAGGGCTCGACCGGGGGCGCCGGGATCACCGCCGGCACCGTCGACCGGCTCGCCGAGGGCAGGCCGGTGCCGCTCACGGCGACGATCGTCTACATCGCCCGCAGCGGGGAGCGGGCCCGCCAGGTGGTCGCCTACGACGACGTCACGGTCGGCGGCTTCGGGCTCGCGTCCGTGTCGCTGGAGCGGACCGTCATCCGCGCCGAGGACGCGCCGCCGGTGCCGTCCCCGGGAGCCACCCCGACGGCCGCCACCGGGACCGCGACCGCGGGGCGCAGGCGCCGCCCGGGCCGGCCCTGACCCCCGCCCTGACCCGGCCCTGACCCGGCCCTGACCTGCCCGGACGTGGCGTCCGGGTGGCCCGCGCCGGTCGCCGCGCCCCGGCTGGCGTAGCATCCGGCGCGCACCCGTTCATCGAGAGGTTCGTCCGTGGCCTTCCGCCTGCGCCCCCACGACGCCCGGTTCGGCGACCTCCTCGCCGCGCTGTCCGGGCACCTCGGCGACGGCGCGCAGCTCCTCGCGGAGATGCTCGGCGGCGACCCCGAGGAGCAGCAGGCCACCGCCCAGCGCCTCCTCGACGTCGACCAGGACGCCGAGGCCGCCGCGCACGCCGTGCTCCGGGCGCTGTCGGCGGCGTTCGTCACACCGTTCGACCGGGTCGACATCTACCGCGTCGCCTGGTCCATGCGGATGTGCACGGCCCGGATGTCCGCGGTGGCCGACGAGATCGTGCTCTTCGAGATCGTCGAGCCGCCGGCCGGGGTGACCGACCTCGTCCAGCTCGTCGTCCGGGCGGCCGAGGTGACCATGCAGGCCGTCCCGCGGCTGGGCCGGCCGCGGCTGCTCGTCGACCCGTGGATCGAGCTGACCCGGCTCGGCAAGCAGGCCGGCCAGGCGCACCGCAGGCTCCTCGCGGACATCACGTCGACGGCGAAGGAGCCCGCCGAGCTCGTGCGCCTCACGGCGCTCGCCCAGTCGCTCCTGCGCGTCGTGAACTCCTTCGAAGAGGTGGCGCACGCCTTCCAGACGGTCAGCGTCAAGGAGGGCTGAGCGTGCAGGACACGCTCCTCGTCGTGGTCGTCGTCCTGGCGCTCGCCTTCGCCTGGATGAACGGCTTCCACGACGCGTCGAACGCGGTCGCGACGTCGCTGTCGAGCGCCACGCTCACCGCGCGGGTCGCGCTGCCGCTCGCGGGCGCGCTCAACGTCGTCGGCGCGCTCCTCGGCGTCGGGGTCGCGCAGACCATCGGCACCCGGCTCGTCGACGTCCCCGTGAGCAGCCCGGGCCTCGGGCTCGTCGCCGCCGCCCTCGTCGCCGCCTTCGGCTGGAACGTCGTCACGTGGTCGCTCGGGCTGCCGTCCTCGTCGTCCCACGCCCTCATCGGCGGGCTCACCGGTGGCGCGCTCGCGGCCGGCGGCGCCGTCCAGTGGGGCGTCGTCCGCGACCTCGTCCTCGTGCCGATGGTGCTCTCGCCCGTCGTCGGGTTCGCGCTCGCCTGGCTGCTCATGGCGGCGATCATCCGGTCGGTCCGCGAGGTGACCTACGGGACCGCGCGCCGCCGGTTCAAGATCGCGCAGACCGTGTCGGCGTCGGCGGTCGCCCTCGGGCACGGCCTGCAGGACGGCCAGAAGACGATGGGCGTCATCGTCATCGCGCTCGCCGCCGGCGGGCACGCCGTCGACGGCGTGCCGCTGTGGGTGCGTGTCGCGGCGGCCGTCGCGCTCGGCGCGGGCACCGTCGTCGGCGGCGGCCGGATCATCCGCACACTGGGCCGGCGGGTCGTCCCCGTCGACCCGGTGAGCGGGTTCGCCGCCGAGAGCGTCTCGGCGGTCGTCCTCGCCGGGACCGCCGTGTTCCAGGCGCCGGTGTCGAGCACGCACACGGTCACCGCGTCGATCATGGGGGCCGGCTCGACCCGCGGCCGGCGGGAGATCCGCTGGGCCGTCGTCCGGCGGATCCTGCTCGCCTGGGTGCTCACCCCGTTCGCCACCGCGCTCGGCGCGGCCGTGCTCTACACGGCGGGGGGCCTCGTCGCCTAGTGCCGCCGGCGGGCGCGTAGGTTCGTCGCGTGGCGGGCACGCGGACGACGGGACAGGACGGCGACGACCTCGTCCGGGCGCTGGGCGCGGCCGGGGTCGCGGACGTCGACGGCTCGGCGCTCGCGCGGGCGCTCTACTCCTCGGACGCCTCGCTCTACCGGGTGCCGCCGCGGGTCGTCGTCCGGCCCCGGCACACCGACGAGGTGCTCGCGACGCTCGACGTCTGCCGCTCGCTGGGCGTCCCGCTGACGATGCGCGGGGCCGGGACGTCGATCGCGGGCAACGCCGTCGGGCCCGGGGTCGTCGTCGACACGAGCCGGTTCCTCGACCGGGTGCTGTCCCTCGACCCGCAGACCCGGACGGCGCGGGTCGAGCCGGGGGTCGTGCTCTCCGCGCTGCAGGCGGCGGCCGCACCGCACGGGCTGCGGTTCGGCCCCGACCCGAGCACCCACAACCGCTGCACGCTCGGCGGCATGATCGGCAACGACGCGTGCGGCTCGCGCGCGCTCGCGTACGGGCGGACGTCCGCGAACGTCGTCGCGCTCGACGTCGTCACCGGCGGCGGCGTCCGGACGACGCTGACGACCGGCGTCGGCGGGGAGCCGGGCGGGGAGCCGGGTGCGGTGCCGACGGCGGCGTCCGGCGGGGGAGCGGACCTCGTCGACGCCGTGCGCGGCCTCGTCGCGGACCACCTCGCCGTCGTGCGCACCGAGTTCGGCCGGTTCGGCCGCCAGGTCTCGGGCTACGCCCTGGAGAACCTCCTGCCCGAGCGCGGCACCGACCTCGGGCGCACCCTCGTCGGCAGCGAGGGAACCCTCGCGGTCGTCCTCGGCGCGACCGTCCGCCTCGTGCCGGAGCCGCCCTTCCGCGCCCTGGCGGTGCTCGGGTACCCGACGATGGCCGACGCCGCGGACGCCGTCCCGGGGGTGCTGCCCTTCGCCCCGACGGCGTGCGAGGGGCTCGACGTCCGGATCGTCGACCGGGTCCGCCAGGTGCCCGGCGCCGTCGTCCCCGACCTGCCCGCCGGCGCGGGCTGGCTCGTCGTCGAGCTGCCCGGCGGCACCGCCGAGGAGGCGGAGGCCGCCGCCCGCCGGGTCGTCGCCGCCTGCGGCACGGCGGACGCCGGGGCGGTCGGCGCGCACGTCGCGACCGGCGCCGAGGCGGCCGCGATCTGGCGGATCCGCGAGGACGGCGCGGGCCTGGCAGGCCGGACCCCGCAGGGCCGCCCCGCGCACGCCGGCTGGGAGGACGCCGCGGTCCCGCCCGCACGGCTCGGCGGCTACCTGCGCGACTTCGACGCGCTGCTCGAGGAGCACGGGCTGCACGGGGTGCCGTACGGGCACTTCGGCGACGGCTGCCTGCACGTGCGGATCGACCTGCCGTTCGACCGTGAGCCCGAAGCCGTTGCACGGCAGCGGTTCCGGGACTTCCTCGGGGACGCCGCCCGGCTCGTCGTCGCGGCCGGCGGGTCGCTGTCCGGCGAGCACGGCGACGGCCGGGCCCGCAGCGAGCTGCTGCCGCTCATGTACTCCCCGGCGGCGATCGGGCTGTTCTCCCAGGTCAAGGACCTCCTCGACCCGGACGACGTGCTCAACCCCGGCGTGCTCGTCCGGCCGGCCGCGGCCGACGCCGACCTGCGCGCCGTCGGTGCCCGGCCGGTGCGGGAGCGGCTCGCCCTCGCCTACCCGCACGACGGCGGTGACTTCTCGGCGGCCGTGCACCGCTGCACCGGGGTCGGCAAGTGCCGCGCGGACCTCACCGCGACCGGCGGCGTGATGTGCCCGTCGTACCGCGCGACCCGCGACGAGAAGGACTCGACCCGCGGCCGGGCCCGGGTGCTCGAGGAGCTCGTCGGGCGCCCGGCCGGGAGCGGGGCCGGGCCCGCCTGGGGCTCGCCCGAGGTGCACGCCGCGCTCGACCTCTGCCTCGCGTGCAAGGGCTGCGCGAGCGACTGCCCGGCCGGGGTCGACATGGCCACCTACAAGGCCGAGGTGCTCCACCAGACCTACCGGGGCCGGCTGCGGCCGCTGTCGCACTACGTCCTCGGCCGGCTGCCGATGTGGTCCGACCTGGCGGCCCGCATGCCGCGGCTCGCCAACGCTGTCACCGGCTCCCGGGCCGGCGGCGCGCTCGCCCGCCGGGTCGCCGGTGTCGACCCGCGCCGGTCGCTGCCCCGGTTCGCGACGCGGACGTTCGGCGCGTGGTGGCTCGGCCGCCCGGCGGACGCCGCCCCGGCGGTCGCGCCGCACGGCCGGGTCGCGCTGTGGGTCGACTCGTTCACCGACCACTTCGCCCCGGGCGTCGCCGTCGCCGCGGTCGGGGTGCTCGAGGCCGCCGGGTACGCCGTCGAGGTGCCGCAGGGCCTGTGCTGCGGCCTCACCTGGCTCACGACGGGCCAGCTCGACGCCGGCCGGGAGCGGGTGCGGCACACCGTCCGCGGGCTCGAACCGCTCGTGCGCGACGGGGTCCCGGTCGTCGGCGTCGAGCCCTCGTGCACCGCGGTGCTGCGCGGGGACGCCCGCCACCTGCTGCCCGACGAGCCGGGTGTCGAGGTCGTCGCCGCCGGGGTACGGACCCTGGCCGAGCTGCTCGCGGCGACCCCGGGCTGGTCGCCCCCGGACCTCACGACCGTCGAGGTCGTCGCGCAGCCGCACTGCCACCACCACGCCGTCATGGGCTGGACGGCCGACGAGGCGCTGCTGCGAGCGGCCGGTGCCCGGGTGACCCGGGTGGGCGGCTGCTGCGGCCTCGCGGGCAACTGGGGCGTCGAGCGCGGTCACCACGACGTCTCCGTCGCGGTCGCCCGCACGGCGCTGCTGCCGGCCGTCGAGGCCGCCCCGGACGCCGTCCTGCTCGCCGACGGCTTCTCCTGCCGCACCCAGCTCGACCAGCTCGCCGGCCGCCGCGCCGTCCACCTCGCCGAGCTGCTCGCCGAGCGCCTCCCGCAGTGATCGCCGCTTCTCGTCGCAGGCCACCGAGTACCCGGGGTCCCGCGACGACGACCGGCGATCGCCGGCGGCGGCTCAGCCGAAGCGGCCGGAGATGTAGTCCTCGGTGGCCTTCTCGGTCGGGTTGCTGAAGATCTTCGCGGTGTCGCCCATCTCGATGAGCCGGCCGGGCTTGCCGGTCGCCGCGAGGTTGAAGAACGCCGTCCGGTCGCTGACCCGGGCGGCCTGCTGCATGTTGTGGGTGACGATGACGATCGTGTACTGCTGCTTGATCTCGTCGATGAGGTCCTCGATGGCGAGGGTCGAGATCGGGTCGAGGGCCGAGCAGGGCTCGTCCATGAGGAGCACCTGCGGCTCGACGGCGATCGCGCGCGCGATGCAGAGCCGCTGCTGCTGCCCGCCGGACAGGCCCGCTCCCGGCTTGTCGAGCCGGTCCTTGACCTCGTTCCAGAGGTTGGCGCCCTTGAGGGACCGCTCCACCGCCTCGGCGAGCACCGCCTTGGTCTTCACCCCGTTGAGCCGCAGCCCGGCGGCGACGTTGTCGAAGATGCTCATCGTCGGGAACGGGTTGGGGCGCTGGAACACCATGCCGACGGTGCGGCGGACGGCGACCGGGTCGATGTCCTTGCTGTAGAGGTCGCGGCCGTTGAGCGCGACGGTGCCCTCGACCCGGCCGCCGGCGATGACCTCGTGCATCCGGTTGAGGGTGCGCAGGAACGTCGACTTCCCGCAGCCTGAGGGGCCGATGAACGCGGTGACGGTCCGCGGCTCGATCGACATGGAGACGTCCTCGACGGCCTTGAAGGAGCCGTAGTAGACGTTGAGGTCCTTGACGTCGATGCGCTGTGCCATCAGGTGTCCTTCGTGGTTCGGGTGGTGCGGGGCATGGGGTGGGGTGCGGCGGCGCGGCCGGTCAGCGGACGGCGCTGAACCGGGCGACGACCCGGCCGGCGCCGTTGAGCAGCAGCACGAGCAGGATGAGCGTCAGCGCCGACGCCCAGAGCCGGTCGGTCGCGGGCTGGAGAGCCTGGCCGAAGTTGTCCTTGATCATCGTCGGCAGCGCGGCCATCGGGCCGTCGACGAGGCTCGTGTTGATCGACGCCGAGTACGGGCCGAGGATGAGCAGCGGCGCGGTCTCGCCCATGACCCGGGCCAGGCCGAGCAGGACCCCGGTGATGATGCCCGACAGGGCCGTCGGGATGACGATCCGGGCGATCGTCTTCCACTTCGGCACCCCGAGCGCGTAGGACGCCTCGCGCAGCTCGTTGGGGACGAGCTTGAGCATCTCCTCGGTCGACCGGACGACGACCGGGATCATGAGCATGACGAGCGCGAGGGACACCGCGAACCCGACCCGCTGGAGGCCGAACGTCGTCACCCAGACCGCGTAGATGAACAGCGCCGCGACGATGGACGGGATGCCGGTGAGGATGTCGACCATGAAGCTCACCGCGCGGGCGAGCTTCCCGCGGCCGTACTCGACGAGGTAGATCGCCGTGAAGACCGCGATCGGCACCGCGATGAGGGCGCACACCGCGGCCTGGACGAGGGTGCCGAGGATCGCGTGGTACGCGCCGCCGCCGACCCGGCGCGGGGTGATGCCGCGCTGCGAGGTGAGCCACCAGTTCTGGTCGAGCAGCAGGGTGTAGCCGCGGGAGAGCACGGTCCAGAGGATCCAGGCGAGCGGCACGAGGGCGAGGAGGAACGCGGCGTACACGACGACGGTCATGACCGAGTTCGTCACGGACCGGCCGCGGCTCAGCCCGCTCAGCCCGGCAGCGACGTTCGGCATCGCGCCCGGCTCGGTCGAGGAGGTCACGGTGCTCATTCGGAGAAGGCCTTCCTGCGCTCGATGACGATCCGGGCCACGGCGTTGACGGCGAACGTGAGGAGGAACAGCACGAGGCCCGCCGCGATGTAGGCGCCGGTCTTCAGCGGGGTGTCGAACTCGGAGGAGCCGTTCGCGATCCTCGACGCGAAGGTCTCGCCGCCGGCGAACGCCGACCAGGAGAACGCACCGCGCGTGACCGACAGCAGCAGCGTCACGGCGATCGTCTCGCCGAGCGCCCGGCCGAGGCCCAGCATCGAGGCGGAGATGACACCGGGCTTGCCGAACGGCAGGACGGCGGTGCGGACCATCTCCCAGCGCGTCGCGCCGAGCGCGAGCGCGGCCTCCTTGTGCGCGGCGGGGGTCTGGTCGAAGACCTCGCGGCTGATCGCCGTGATGATGGGCAGGATCATGATCGCGAGCACGATGCTCGCGAGGAAGATCGTGCCGCTCACGGTCAGGGGCGCGAAGAGCGGGAACCAGCCGAGCGCCGACTCGACGAAGCGCTGCACCGGCTGCACGAAGTCGCGCAGGACGAAGTAGCCCCAGATGCCGTAGACGATCGACGGGACGGCGGCCAGCAGGTCGATGAGGGACGCGAACGGCCGCGCCAGGCGGCGCGGCGCGTACTGGGTGAGGAAGAGCGCGACGCCGATGGCGATCGGGACGGCGATCGCCATCGCGATGATCGAGGAGATGACCGTCACCCAGAGCAGGTCGGCGATGCCGAAGCGCAGGTCGCCGGCACTGACCTGCCACTCCCGCGAGGTGAGGAAGCCCGCCTTGTTGTCCATGAGCGACGGCACGGCCTGCGCGAGGAGGAACGCGGCCACCAGGCCGATCAGGGTGACGACGAAGACGCCCGAGCCCGTCGCCAGGCCGCTGAAGACCCGGTCCCCGACGCGGCCGGTGGCCGCCATGTCCCCCGAGGGGCCGGCATCGGCCTCGGAGTGCCCCGTGATGCTCGTCATCGTCTCGTCGTCTCCGGTTCGTCGTGCGGTGCAACGGGTCTGCGGCCCGGGCGCCGCGGTGCCCCGCCCCCGGTGAACGGGGACGGGGCGACCACGACTCCCGCGTGCGGGTGTCAGCTGATGGCGTTGATCGCCGTGACGACCTTGCCGCGGACGTCCTCGGGCAGCGGCGCGTAGCCGATCTCCTCGAGGCCCTTCTGGGTGTCGGGGCTCGCGAAGTACGTGAGGAACGACTTCACGAGCGCCGTCTTGTCGGCCGCGAGGCCCTTGGAGCAGACGACCTCGTAGGTCACCAGGACGATCGGGTAGGTGCCGGCGTCCTTGACCGCGTAGTCGAGCTTGAGCTTGAGGTCGTTGCCCTCGCCGGCCGCGGCCGCCGCGGCAACGGCCTTGCCGGCCGTCTCACCGGTGAGCGCGACCGCGCCCGCGCCGTTGTCGACCTGGGCCACGCCGAGCTGGTTGTCCTTGGCCGCGGACCACTCCATGTAGCTGAGGCCGCCCTCGGTGGACTTGACGCCCTGCGCGACGCCGTCGGTCTGCGGCCGGCCCTCGCCGGTCGTGCCCGGCCACACCTTCGCCGGCTCCGCGGCCCAGTCGGCCGGGGCGGACCCGTTGAGGTACTTGGTGAAGTTCTCCGTGGTCCCCGACTCGTCGGCGCGGTAGAACACCTTGATGTCCGTCGCCGGCAGGGTCGCGCCGCTGTTGAGCGCCGCGATCTTCGGGTCGTTCCACTTCGTGATCTTGCCGAGGAACATCTGCGACGCCACGGACGGCGTGAGCACGAGCTTGTCGACGCCCGGCAGGTTGTACGTGATGGCGATCGGGCCGGCGACGAGCGGGAGGTTCCACGCGTCGTTCCCGCCGCAGCGC
Source organism: Kineosporia sp. R_H_3 (assembly GCF_002198675.1). Lineage (GTDB taxonomy): Bacteria > Actinomycetota > Actinomycetes > Actinomycetales > Kineosporiaceae > R-H-3. The sequence goes on from NZ_MWLL01000176.1 coordinate 56,924, forward strand.
GTCTTGGCCGCCTCGGTCTCGACGACGCCGTCCTTCTCCTCGGACTTCAGCGCAGAGTCGGTGCCCGCGAAGTCGACCTGCCCGGCGAGGAACTGCTTGATCCCCGCGCCGGAGCCGGTCGCGTTGTAGTTGACCGTCACGCCGGGGTTGGCGCTCTGGTAGCCGGAGATGACCTCGCCGATCGCGTTCTTCTGCGCCGAGGAGCCCTCGCCGTTCAGCGTGCCCGAGAGGGCGGGGCCGGAGGACGCGGCGGAGTCGGCCGCGCTCGGGGTCGAGTCGCCGGTGGTGTTGTCGGAGCCGCACGCCGTCAGGGCGAGCGCCGCGACGAGCGAGAGGCCCGCGACGCGGCCGGGCAGGGTGAGCTTCACGTGGCCTGTCCTTCTTGGTTCTCGGGTCGGCAGTCGCGGTCACGCGGTGCTGCCGGGCGCCCGGTCGGCGCCTGGTCGGAACGCTAGGGAAGGCAGGTGAAGCACTCCGGCGCTGCGGGTGAACGGGCGGCGAACGTGCCGCCTACGCCGTCCGACGCTCTGGGGGCCTGTGGGTGAGCAGCCGGTGAACCCGCGTCATGCCGCGGTCGCCGGATCGTGACCATGTCGGGTTCGTCACGGTTCTGCGCGGCGACACGCCGGACATTCCCGGGCGAAGGGTCACCGGTGCGGGGCGTGCCGCTCCACCGCGACGACCGTCGGCCGCTGCCCGGAGCGCCGGGTGACGTGCGCCACGAGCACCTCGGCCGGGTCGAGGAACGGGTCCTCGTCGGGCAGCGCGTCGCGCACCTCGTCCGTGCCCGCCCGGGCGACGGTGCCGACCACGCCGGCCAGGACCGGCCGATGGGTGCACAGCGCGGTGGCCTGCTCGCGCTCGACGAGACGCTGGGCGTGCCGGGCGGCCTTGCGGGGGTCCCGGGCGTAGCCGTCCTCGGAGAGCCCGCCCTTGGTGCGGATCCGGGCCCCGCTCGAGGCGGCGTACGGCGCGAGCGTCTCCGTGCAGCGCAGCCACGGCGAGCTCAGCAGGTAGTCGGGGGACCAGCACTGCAGGAGCGCGGCCAGGGCGAGGGCCTGGCGGCGCCCGGCGGCCACGAGCGGGCGGTCGGCGTCCGCGTGCGTCCAGGCCTGGCGGGGGCGGGCCGTCGCGTGCCGGACGACGAGGAACGGCCGGGTGAGCAGCCGGCGCTCGGCGACCCGGCCGACGAGCGCGTCGAGGAGCGCCGCGTCGGAGTCCCGGGTGAGCCGCTTGCGGGCGGCGCGGACCGACAGCCAGGTCGTCTGGTCGACCTCGCCGGCCCGGGGCCGGCCGCCGGACAGCGCCCGCGCCGACCAGTACGCGACCTCCTTGGGGCGCCCGTCCGGCAGCGTGTACCGGACCGTGGGGAGCGGGCGACCGAGCCGGACCCGCAGCCCGCTCTCCTCGGCCGTCTCCCGGACGGCGCACTCCGGCAGCGTCTCGCCCGGTTCCACCTTGCCCTTGGGGAAGGACCAGTCGTCGTACCTCGGCCGGTGGACGAGGAGCACCTCGACGCCGCGCTCGGGGTCGCCGCCGCGGCCGTCCGGGGCGTCCCGCCAGCAGACGACCCCGGCGGCCAGCTCGACCACGCGGTCGACGGGTGCGGGCGGCGCGGTCATCGGCAGCACCTCGGCGAGCCGGTCGGTCCCGCCGGGGCCGTCGGGGGCCGGGTCGTCGTCCTGCGGGACGGCCGGCGTCGGCGTCGTCATGGGTCGTCCGCTCCCCGCCGTCACCGTCGTCTGGTCGACCGCCGCCGCGGCCTGGTGGCGATGATGTGCGACTGGATGTCGAGCAGTCGCTCGCCGTCCGGGCCCTGCGCGTGCCGCACCCACATGCCGTCCGCCCCGAGGTGCCAGGACGCCGTCCCGTCGTCCGCGGACAGCGACAGCAGCTCGTCGAGCTCGGCGAGGTGCCCGGGGTCCTTGAGCCGCACGAGGGCCTCGACGCGGCGGTCGAGGTTGCGGTGCATCATGTCGGCGCTGCCGATGTAGACGACGGGCTCGCCGCCGTTCTCGAACCAGAAGACCCGGCTGTGCTCGAGGAAGCGCCCGAGGATGCTGCGCACCCGGATGTTCTCCGACAGCCCCGGCACGCCGGGCCGGATCGAGCAGATGCCCCGGACGAGGACGTCGACCGGGACGCCCGCCCCGGAGGCCCGGTACAGCGCGTCGATGAGCACCTCGTCGACGATGCTGTTCATCTTGAACCGGATCCGGGCCGGCCGGCCCGCCCGGGCGTGCGCGATCTCCCGCTCGATCCGGTCGACGAGCCCGCTGCGCAGCGACCGCGGCGCGACGAGCAGCCGGCGGTACGCGGTCTTCGGGGCGTAGCCGCTCAGCTGGTTGAACAGCCGGGTGAGGTCCTCGCCGACCTGCGGGTCGCACGTGAGCAGGCCAAGGTCCTCGTAGAGCCGGGCCGTCTTCGGGTTGTAGTTGCCCGTGCCGACGTGGCAGTACCGCCGGAGCCCCTCGGACTCCTGCCGGACGACGAGGCTCAGCTTGCCGTGCGTCTTGAGGCCGACGATGCCGTAGACGACGTGGACGCCCGCCTGCTCGAGCTTGCGCGCCCAGGAGATGTTCGCCTGCTCGTCGAAGCGGGCCTTGATCTCGACGAGCGCGAGGACCTGCTTGCCGGCCTCGGCGGCGTCGATGAGGGCGTCGACGATGGGGGAGTCGCCGCTCGTGCGGTAGAGCGTCTGCTTGATCGCGAGCACCCGAGGGTCGGCGGCGGCCTGCTCGAGGAACGCCTGGACGCTCGTGGAGAACGAGTCGTACGGGTGGTGCAGGAGCACGTCGCGCTCGCGGATCGCGGCGAAGACGTCGCTCGGCTTGGCCGTCTCGACCTCGTTGAGGTGCCGGTGCGTCTTGGGGACGAACTTCGGGTAGTGCAGCTCGGGCACGTCGAGGTCGGCGACGACGTTGAGCCCGCGCAGGTCGAGCGGCTCCGGGACCTCGTAGACCTCCGCGGCGCTCACCCCGAGCTCGCGGACGAGCAGCTCACGGACGTGCGGGTCGACGTCCTCGACGATCTCGAGGCGGACCGGCGGGCCGAACCGGCGGCGCAGGAGCTCCTTCTCCAGGGCCTGGAGCAGGTTCTCCGCGTCGTCCTCCTCGACCTCGACGTCCTCGTTGCGGGTCACCCGGAAGGTGTGGTGCTGGCGCACCTCCATGCCGGGGAAGAGCTGGTCGAGGTGGACGGCGATGACGTCCTCGATGGGCACGAACCGGGCGTGGTGCAGGTCGTCGGAGCCGACGGCGATGAACCGGGGCAGCAGCGGCGGGACCTTGACCCGGGCGAAGTGCTCCTTGTCCGTCACCGGGTTGCGCAGGATCACCGCGAGGTTGAGCGACAGCCCCGAGATGTAGGGGAACGGGTGCGCCGGGTCGACGGCCAGCGGGGTGAGGACGGGGAAGACCTGCTCGCGGAAGAACGTGTGGAGGGTGTCCTGCTCCTCCTCCGAGAGCGCGCTCCAGTGCACGAGCGCGATGCCGCGTTCGGACAGCTCGGGCGCGACCGCGTCGCGGTAGACGCCGGCGTGCCGGGCCTGGAGCTCGTGGGCGCGGCGGCTGATCGCGTCGAGCACCTCGCGCGGCTCGAGACCGCTCGCCGCGGTGACGGCGAGGCCGGTCGCGATGCGGCGCTTGAGGCCCGCGACCCGGACCATGAAGAACTCGTCGAGGTTGCTCGCGAAGATCGCCAGGAACCGGGCGCGCTCGAGCAGCGGCAGCGACTCGTCCTGGGCGAGCTCGAGGACCCGCTCGTTGAAGGCGAGCCAGCTCAGCTCACGGTCGAGGAACCGGTCAGGGTGGTCGGCCGGGGTCGTGGACGACGCTCCCTGGACCGGCATCGGCGCGGCCGTCGGGGCCGGGCCCGCCGGAGCCGGGACGACGCTGACCGCAGGGGTGCCGCCGGCCGGCCGGGCCGCGGCCCGGGTCGCCGGGCG
>NZ_MWLL01000177.1 GCF_002198675.1 Kineosporia sp. R_H_3
GTGGGCGGTCGCGACCGTCCGGTCGGTGCCGCGGGGCGGCAGCGTCGCCAGCGCGCAGGTGAGGACGACGGCGACCGTCACGCCGAGGACCGCGCCCGGGGCCTGCGGCCGGCCGGGGACGCCCACGACGAGCGCCGCGACCGCCCACCCGGCACCGAGCGCCGCGGCGCGCAGCGTCCGGGCCCGGTCGTGGCGGGCCGCGAGCAGGAGGAGGACGCCCACGAGGAGCACCGCGGCGGTGACGACGCCCGTGGCGGGCCGCGGCAGCCCGTGCACCTCTGCGGCGGACCACGTCCACGGTGCCCCGAGCAGGCCACCGGCGACGGCCCGCAGGACGTCCCCGACGACGCCGGGGGTGCCGTGGTCCGCGCGCAGCACGAGGTCCGCCGGGCGCAGCCCGGCGAGGGCGACGAAGACCGCGACGACCGCGGCGGAGACCGCCGCCGGCGGCCACGCGGCCCGCAGACCGCGCAGGACGGCGCGGGTCCCGGACGGGTCCGGGAGGTCCTGCGGGGCCCGGGCGACGGTGGCCGAGAGCAGGAGCAGGACGACGGGGACGAGCACGCCCGACCGGTCGCACCCCATCGCCAGCGCGGTGAGCAGGGCGACGGCGCCGAGCCGGCGCCCGCCGGTCCACCACACGTGCGCGACCGCCGCCCACACGAGGGCCACGGTCGCGGCGAGCGGCCCGGCGACGTCCGTCGTGCCCGCGCCGGAGGGGATGAGCTGCGGTGCCGTCATGACCATCGCCAGCGGCACGAGGAGCAGCGGCGACGGGTGGAGCAGCCGGCGCAGGAGCAGCCAGACCCCGAGCGCCAGGGACACCCGCAGCGAGTTCGCGGCGACCACGACGAGGAGCTCGCGCAGCGGCGCCACGGTCGCGAGGAGCCACACCGCGGCGCGGGTGAGGATGCCGCCCGCCGGGCCGCCGGGTGCACCGGCGACGGCGAGCGCGGCCGGGTCGAGCAGGACGGCGACGAGGCCGCGCCGGGCGACGGCGGCCTGCCGGGCGACCTCCTCCAGCGTGGGGCCCGCGCCGCGCAGCGCGCGGGTCTGGAGGTCGACGCCGACCGCCGTGACGGCCCAGGCGACGAGGTCGAGCACCCGGACCTGCCGACCACCCAGCGTCACGGTGCGTCCGGTCGCCGCGTCCGGTCGCGGGACGTCCCGGACGACCGGCGGGGCCTGGGCGACCACGTGACCTCCTCGTGCCTGCGTCCGGACCCCGGCGGCGCCGGGAACGATCAAGGAACAGGGACTCTCGCGCAAGGCTACTCACTGGTACTGTGCGGCACGCCACATCGGGTCGCTGTCACTCGGAGTGGTCGTCGGTGGGTCACCAGTGCTGCTGCCTCCCCAGGAGTAGGAACATGCGTCGCGTCCTCGGATTCGTCCTCGTCGGTCTTGGCGTCGCGCTCCTCACGCTCGGGGTGGCGGTGAAGTACTGGGCCTACCCGCGCATCGCGCAGGTCGGTGCCGTCTACCCGACGCAGAAGGACATCGACGCCAAGACGCAGCCGCCCGCGGGCACCGTCGTCTCGAACGGCAGCGCCGAGGTGTTCATCGCCGTGGGGGACAACCCCGTCGGCCCGCAGGTCGTCGACGTCGTCTCGACCCGGACCGTGCAGGGCGACCCGAAGGCCGCCAAGGGCGGGCACGTCTACTGGGAGACCCGGGTCGACACGAGCGTCCCGGACAAGTCGGCCGACCCGATCAACCGGACGGTCGAGGGGCTCTGCTTCGACAACGTCACCGGTGAGCAGCAGTCCGACTGCTTCAAGAAGCCGTACTACCAGACCGGTCCCGACGCGAGCTCGCGCAAGAACCCCGACCGCCGGGGCGTCTACCTGAAGTTCCCGTTCGGGACGCGGCCGACCTCGTACCAGTTCTGGGACAGCGCGTCGGGCGCGGCCTACCAGGCCCGCTACGTCGCCACCGAGGAGATCCAGGGCCTCAAGGTCTACAAGTTCGAGCAGAAGATCCCGGACGTGAGCCTGGGCCAGCAGCAGGTCCCCGGGGCCCTGTTCGGCGGCGCCCCGGACAGCACGGCCGCCACGGCCGACATCCGCTACGCCAACGTCCGCACCCTCTGGGTCGAGCCGGAGACCGGCGCCATCATCAAGGGCCAGGAGCAGCAGGACCGCCGCCTCGTGGCGAACGGCGTCACCGTCCCGATGCTCGTCGGCACCCTCGCCTACAGCGACCAGACGGTGAAGACGAACGTCGAGGTGCAGAGCGCGAACGCCGCGTCGCTGCACATGCTGCGGGTCACGCTGCCGGCGTGGGGCTCGGTCATCGGCTTCCTCATGACGATGGGCGGGGTCGCCCTGGTCTTCCTCAGCGGCACCGGACGGCGCCGTGCCGGCCGCGCCGACGACGCGGGCCCGGACTCGGTGGACCTGCGCGGCGTCCCGGCCTCCGCGGACGACGTGCGCTGAGCCCTGCGCCGGGCCCCGCGGGAGCGGGGTCCGGTCAGGGGCGGCGCGTCACGAGGATCGCGGTGCCCGGCAGGAGCCTGCCGCGCAGCGGGCTCCAGCCGCCCCAGACGCGGTCATGGCCGTCCGGCCACTCCGGCTCGACGAGGTCCTCCAGGACGAGGCCGGCGGCGACGACGTCCCGGACCCGGTCCCCGAGCGTCCGGTGGTGCTCGGCGTAGACCACCTCGCCGGCGTCGTCCTCCTCGACGTACGGCGTCCGGTCGAAGTAGGAGCGGTTCGCCGTGAGGCCGTGCTCGGACGGGTCGTCCGGGAAGGCCCAGCGGACCGGGTGGGTCAGGGAGAAGACCCAGCGGCCGCCCGGCCGCAGGACCCTCGCGACGTCGGCCATGACCCGCTGCGGGTCGGCGACGAACGGCACGGCGCCGTAGGCGCTGAACGCGAGGTCGAACGAGGCGTCGGCGAAGGGCAGCACCCGGGCGTCGCCCTGGACGAGCCCGACCGGCCGGGCATCCGTGCGGCCTGCCGGGCCCGGGGTCCCGAGCCGGCGGCCCTCGGCGAGCATCCCCATCGACAGGTCGAGGGCGACGACGTCCGCGCCCCGGGCCGCGAGCCAGCGCGCGCACTGCGCCGCGCCGGAGCCGACCTCGAGCACCCGCCGCCCGGCGAGCGCCGCCGGGTCGCCGAGCAGCCGGGCGTCGTCCTCGCGCAGGCCCTCGGGGCACCAGACGAAGTCGTCCGCGCCGAGGAAGTCGCCGTGCTCGTCGAGGTACTCCCGGCTCGCGCCGTCCCACCAGTGCCGGTTGGCGCGCACGGTCTCCTCGGCGCCGGCCGGCCGGTAGCCGGCGGCCGCCAGGCCCCGGGACTCGACGTCGTCCACGGCAGACATCCTCGCGGGTCCCGGGGTGCGGGCGTGACGCGGCCCCGGGCGGGCCGCGACCTGCGGTTTCGGGGCGGACGGGAGCTGTCGGGACGGCGTCCGGGCGCCGCGTGGGCGCTTTGACCCGCCCTGCGCCGACCGGGTAGTGTGACGACGGCGCACGCTGGGTGCGCGGACATGTGTTTGCCTTGTTTCCGACTGGACGACCTGTCGCGAGTCGTGCTCCGAGGCCCCTTCGAGGACATCTTCCGAGGGGCGCGGCGCCCGGGCTCCGGGACGCAGGCCACCCACCGACGCGGGGCCGCCTGGACCGCACGCGCGTGCCGTACGCCGCACGTCCCTTGTCCAGGCCACATCGACATCTGTCCGCATCGGAGTCCCCCCTTCATGACCGCGAGCACGACCGAGCAGCCGACCGTTCCCCAGGTCGCCGTCAACGACATCGGCAGCGCCGAGGACTTCCTCGCCGCGATCGACGAGACGATCAAGTACTTCAACGACGGTGACATCGTCGCCGGGACGATCGTCAAGGTCGACCGGGACGAGGTCCTGCTCGACATCGGCTACAAGACCGAGGGCGTCATCCCCTCCCGTGAGCTGTCGATCAAGCACGACGTCGACCCCGGTGAGGTCGTCAGCGTCGGCGACGAGATCGAGGCCCTCGTCCTCCAGAAGGAGGACAAGGAGGGTCGTCTCATCCTGTCCAAGAAGCGTGCGCAGTACGAGCGCGCGTGGGGCACGATCGAGAAGATCAAGGAGGAGGACGGCATCGTCACCGGCACGGTGATCGAGGTCGTCAAGGGTGGTCTCATCCTCGACATCGGCCTGCGGGGCTTCCTCCCCGCGTCGCTCGTCGAGATGCGTCGTGTCCGCGACCTGCAGCCCTACGTGGGCAAGCAGATCGAGGCGAAGATCATCGAGCTCGACAAGAACCGGAACAACGTCGTCCTGTCGCGCCGCGCGTGGCTGGAGCAGACGCAGTCCGAGGTCCGCCAGACGTTCCTGCAGACCCTCCAGAAGGGCCAGGTCCGCTCGGGCGTCGTCAGCTCGATCGTCAACTTCGGTGCGTTCGTCGACCTCGGCGGCGTGGACGGTCTCGTCCACGTCTCGGAGCTGTCCTGGAAGCACATCGACCACCCGGGCGAGGTCGTCGAGGTCGGCCAGGAGGTCACCGTCGAGGTCCTCGACGTCGACATGGACCGCGAGCGGGTCTCGCTGTCGCTCAAGGCGACGCAGGAGGACCCGTGGCAGCAGTTCGCCCGGACCCACGCGATCGGCCAGGTCGTCCCGGGCAAGGTCACCAAGCTCGTCCCGTTCGGTGCGTTCGTGCGCGTCGACGAGGGCATCGAGGGCCTCGTCCACATCTCCGAGCTCGCCGAGCGTCACGTCGAGATCCCGGAGCAGGTCGTCCAGGTCAACGACTCGATCTTCGTCAAGGTCATCGACATCGACCTCGAGCGTCGCCGGATCTCGCTGAGCCTCAAGCAGGCCAACGAGGGCAGCGCCGCCGCGGGCGAGGAGTTCGACCCGTCGCTCTACGGCATGGCCGCGGAGTACGACGAGGCGGGCAACTACAAGTACCCCGAGGGCTTCGACCCCGAGACGAACGACTGGCTCGAGGGCTACGAGAAGCAGCGTGAGGAGTGGGAGCGGCAGTACGCCGAGGCCCAGCAGCGCTGGGAGGCCCACCGCAAGCAGATCGTCGAGGCCCAGAAGGCCGAGACCGAGGCCCGTACCGAGGGTGGCGAGAGCGCCGGCACCGGTGGCGCCTCGGCGGCCTCGTCGTACTCCTCGGCGACGCCCGAGGCCGAGGGCACGCTCGCCTCGGACGAGGCCCTCGCCGCGCTGCGCGAGAAGCTCACGGGCGGCTTCTGAGCCCCGGTGGGCGACCGCACCACTGAAGCACCGCACGACCTGAGACACCGCACCACCTGAACGGCACGACGAAGGCCCCGGGCCCCGGCCCGGGGCCTTCGTCGTTCGCCCGTCCGGGTGACGCGGCGCGAGCCCGCTTCGCCCGTCCGGCGCCGAGGCCGACGACTGGGAGGACAGCAGGCCCCGCGCGGCACGAACGGCCGCGGGGCCGCCGAGCAGCGGCGCCGCCGGACGGCGCGCCGTCGAGAACCGAGGCGGGTGCGTGCAGGACGTGACGGACGGCGCCGCGGACGCCGGGGCCCGCACCGCAGCGGGCACCGCCGGCGGTGGTGGCCCCCGGGTCCCGGCCCCCACCCGCGGGTCGACGCTCACCGCGACCCTGGCCGCGCTGGCCGCGACCGAGGCCGACACGCAGGCGGTCGTCGAGCGCTTCGGCATGCCGGGCACGGGCGCGCTCCTGGCCCGTCGGGACCGCGCCAAGCCGAACGAGGCCCGGCAGGTGCGCCCGCGTTGGCGCAACCGCTACACCCGGCTCCTCGTCCTCTGCGACAGCGCCGCGGCCGTCGCCGCGATGGAGCTCGCGGCCCGGCTGGCCACCCCGCGGATCGACCCGCTGCTCGCCGCCCTCGCAGCGGCCGCGGTCGTCGCCGCCGTCACCCTGAACCGCTCGTACGAGCACCGCTACCTCGGCCACGGCACCGACGAGCTGCACCGGGTGTGGACGGCCTGCGTCTACCTCGTCGCGGCCACCTCGCTCGCCGCCTACGCGACGCAGACCCTCCAGGTCCGTCCGCTCGTCGTCGTCGGGATCCCGCTCGCCGCCGTCGGGCTGCTCGGCGTCCACGGCGTGGCCCGGCTGCTGCTCTACCGGATGCGCCGGCGCGGCCGCTGCGTGCAGAAGGTCGTCGCCATCGGCTCCGAGCGCTCGGTCGCCGAGATGGTCCGGACGACGCGCAGCGACCCGAACGCCGGGCTCGAGATCATCGGTGCGTGCGTCACCCGCAGTCTCGGGGAGCGCATCGAGGACGTTCCGGTCCTCGGCGCCCCGGCCGACGTGCTCGGCGCGCTGCGCGCCGTCCGGGCCGACACCGTCATCCTCACCGCCTGGTCGGACGTCGCCCAGGACGACCTGCGCCGGCTCTCGTGGGACCTCGAGGGCAGCGGCGCCCAGCTCCTCGTCGCACCGCGGCTCGCGGAGGTCTCCGCGCCGCGGATGCACATCCGCACGGTCCGGGGGCAGCCGCTCCTCAACGTCGAGGAGCCCGAGTTCAAGGGCATCCGGCGCATCATCAAGAAGGGTCTCGACTGGGGTCTCACGCTGCCCGGGCTCTTCGTGCTGTCGCCGGTGCTCCTGGGCGTCGCGCTCGCCGTGAAGCTCACGTCCCCGGGGCCGGTCCTCTTCCGCCAGGAGCGCGTCGGCAAGCACACCGAGCCGTTCCGGATGACGAAGTTCCGCAGCATGTACGTCGACGCCGAGGAGCGGCTGGCCCAGCTCCAGCACCTCAACGAGCACGGCGGCGGGCCGCTGTTCAAGATGAAGGACGACCCGCGGGTGACGCCGGTCGGCCGCTTCATCCGGCGGTTCTCCCTCGACGAGCTGCCGCAGCTGTTCGACGTGCTCCGCGGGGACATGTCCCTCGTCGGCCCGCGCCCGCCGCTGCCCCGCGAGGTGCAGATGTACGAGGAGGACGTGCGCCGCCGGCTCGTCGTCAAGCCCGGCATCACGGGCCTGTGGCAGGTGTCCGGCCGCTCGGACCTCTCGTGGGACGAGTCGGTCCGGCTCGACCTGCAGTACGTCGACGACTGGACGCTCTGGCTCGACCTCAAGATCATCGCCCAGACGCTCGCCGCGGTCCTCGCCCGCAAGGGCGCGTACTGACGGGTGCGTCGCCGGCCGCGGCGCGGGCTGCGAGGATGCCCGGGTGCTGAAGGTCGGGCTGACGGGCGGGATCGGGGCGGGC
>NZ_MWLL01000178.1 GCF_002198675.1 Kineosporia sp. R_H_3
CCCCCACCCCGCTCATGCTCGCGCTGGGTACCGGTTTCGAGCCGTCAACGACCCGAGAACGGTACGCACCGCGAGCATGAGCGGGGTGGGGGGACGGCGTCACAGGCGGTCGAGGACGAGCCAGCCGCCGTGGTGCTCGTCGACCTGGGCCACCCACCCGTCGGCGCGCAACGACTCCCCGGCGCGGCGGAGGTCGTCGAGGCCGATCGTCCGGACGTGCCCGAAGGTCGGGTCCGCCTCGTCCTCGATCGGCACGGCGACGACGACGCAGCGCCGGGCGAGCCGGGTCGCCTCCGCGAGGATGCGCTCCCCGTGGGCGGCGTCGACGTGCTCGAGCAGGTGCAGCACCGTGACGACGTCGACGGACCGGTCCGGCAGCGGCACCCGGGCCGCGTCGCTCGCGAGGGTGCGCACCGGCGTCCCCAACCGGCGGGACATGACGTCGAGCAACCGGGCGGTGCCGGGCGCGACGTCGCACGCGAGCACGTCCCGGACCGCACCGGCCCGGCCGTCCGCGACCCGCAGCGGGAGGAAGCCGAAGCACGACCCGAGGTCGAGCAGACTGCGCGCACCGGCCTGCGCGACGAGCGCCTCGGCCCGCACGTAGATCGGCGCGAACTCCGCGAGGGTGCCGGCGGCGGCCGTGCGGGCAGCGGTCCCCGTGCCGTCCGTCAGCTCGCCGAGGCGGTGCAACGTGTTGCGGTAGAACGCCTCCCACGCCGTGCCCGGGTCCTCGTGGCACGTGAGGACGACGCCCGTGACGATGCTCTCGAAGGCGTCCGCGCCGACGACCCAGCCCGGTGCGAAGAGCTCGTCGGCGACGAGCGCGGAGACGTCGGCCGACACCGACGTCGTCCCGAGCCCGTGGACGACGAGCAGCCGCCCGCCGAGCCGCCCGATGCCGAAGTGCGTCGTCCGGCCGACCCAGCGCTCCGGGCCGACGAGGGCCATCGGCCGGCGCCGCACGACGACGACCGCCTCGTCGACGTACCGGCCGTCGGGCGCGGGGCGGAACGGGTCGAAGGACATCGGCTCACCGGCAGGCAGCGCGCTCATGCGCCCGGCGCCAGGCGGTCGAGGCCGGACAGGTCCCGCACGACCTGCACCCGCGAGCAGTGCTCGGCGTAGAGCGGCAGGTCGCAGCGGCCCAGCCGCCACGAGTACGACGGCTCCGGCGTGAGCCATACCGTCTCCCGCACCCGACGGGTCATCTCCTCGAACGCCGCCACGTTCGGGTCGTGCCCGTTGCCGCGGCCGTCCCCGAGGACGACGAGCGTCGTCCGCCGGGTGAGCGCCGTGCCGTTCTCCTCGACGAAAGCACCGAAGACGCTGCCGTAGTCGGAGTCCGCGTCGACGTCGAGCACGCCACCGGCCGGCAGCCCGGCGACGACGAGGCCCAGCGCGTCCTCGGGGTGCCGCTCCGCGAACAGGTCGGTCGTCTCGACGGCGTCCGCGACGAACGCCCACGACCGCACCTGCGACACGAGGCTGCTCAGGCCGTGGACGACGTGCAGCGTGAACCGGGACGTCGCCCGCACCGAGAGCGAGACGTCGACGAGGACGACGAGCCGCGGCCGGTCGTGCGGGCGCGACACCGTGACCGGCCGGAACGGGATCCCGTCGTAGCGCATGCTCTGCCGCATCGTCCGGCTGCCGTCGACCCGGCCCGCGGCACTGACCCGGCGCCGGGCACGCGGCGCACCGTGCATCGTCCGGACGAGGCGGCGCAGCGACTCCTCGAGGTCGGCGCGCTGCTCCTCGTCGAACGGGTCGTGCACCGGCGCCGGCGTCAGGCCCTGCGACTCGACCTCGCGGTCGAGGGCGAGGAGCTTCTCGAGGTGGTCCTTGAGCCGCTCCGGCAGGCCGTCGAGCAGCCCGCCGATCCGGCGCCGCAGCCGGGCCAGCTCCTCGGCGTCGAGGTCGCCGTCCGACCCGACCTCGCCCGCGAGCCAGTCGAGCAGCGCGAGCTCCTGCGCGACGGAGAGCATGACGTCGAGCGCCGGCCGGTCCGAGCGCACGAGGTCGCCGGGCGCACCGGCGCCGTGCAGCCGCGACACGGTCAGCTCGACCCGGGCCGCCTCGCCGAGCACGCTCGTCCGATCCGTCGACAGGACGATCTCGTCGGTGAGCGCGGCGAGGTCGATCTTGTTGGCCTCCTGGTGGAGGTTGTACTGCTCGGCGAGGTCCTGCTCGTCGAAGTAGTCGCGGATGTCGGCGGGCTTGCCGTGCGAGTGCCCCTGCTGCGGCGTCCTCGACGGCTCCTCGGAGAGGGTCATCGCCTCGGTCTCGCCGCCGTCGTCGAGGTCGTCGTGGGTGTGGCCGTGCCCCTCCGGCGCGGGCGGCAGCACCGGTCGCAGCCGGAAGAACGCGTCGAAGACCCGGTCGAACGCGGGTTGGTCGCGGCGGTCCTTGACGAGGGTCACGGCGAGGGCGTCGCGCAGGACGTCGCGGTCCGCGAGCACGCCGGGGACGGCCGCGACCCGCACCGCGTCGAGGGTCTCCGAGACGGAGATCCGCACCCCCACGAGCCGCAGGAGCCGGACGAACCGGTGGACGGCGCCCTCCATCGTCAGCGGCCCTTGCCCGGCGGCTTGCCGGACGGCGTCCCGGAGCCCTTGCGGCCCAGCGCCGCCGCGAACGACCGGCCGCCCTGGCCGGGCCCGACGGTCCGCCGTACCGCCGGTTGCTCCCCGGCGGTCGGGCTGCCGTAGTACGCCTCGTCGTGCCGGCCGGGCAGGTCCTTCGCGGCACGCACCGCGCGACCGTCGACGTCGCCGTCCGCCGGGTGCGAGTGGGTGCCCGGGCCGTGGTCGTGGTGCGGCTCCCCCGGGCCGTGCGAGTGCCCGTGGCCGTGCGAGTGGCCGTGGTCGTGCGCGTCGAGGGACGACGGCACGACCGCGTTCGGGTCGCTGAACGCGGGCAGGGTGTCGAGCGCCCGCTGCAGGTCCCGCTGGTACTTGAGGACGACGTTCGCCGTGTCCGACAGAACCGCCGCGGTGAGCTCCTCGACGCCGAGGACGGCGAGGGTGCGCGCCCAGTCGACGGTCTCGGAGACGCTCGGCGCCTTGCGCAGGTCGAGCCCGCGCAGCGAGCGGACGACGTCCACGAGCCGGCGGGCGAGCGCGTCCGGCAGCCCGGTGTCCTTGGAGCGCACGATCTCCAGCTCGCGCTCCGGGCTCGGGTAGTCCAGGTACAGGTGCAGGCAGCGCCGCTTGAGCGCGGCGGACAGGTCCCGCGTCGTGTTCGACGTGAGGATCACGTAGGGCTGGTGGACGGCGCGGAAGGTGCCGAGCTCGGGCACCGAGACCTGGAACTCCGCGAGCAGCTCGAGGAGCACGGCCTCGAGCGCCTCGTCCGCCCGGTCGATCTCGTCGACGAGCAGGACGACGGGCTCGGGCGAGCGCACCGCCTCGAGCAGCGGGCGGGCCGCGAGGAAGGTCTCGGAGAAGAACGCGCTGTCCTGCTCACCGATCCGCTCGACCGCCTCGCCGATCGTCGTCGTGTCCGCGACGACCTCGGAGATCTTGTCCCGCAGGAGCTGGGTGTAGAGCAGCTGCTTGCCGTAGTCCCACTCGTAGAGGGCCTTGGTCTCGTCCTGGCCCTCGTAGCACTGCAGCCGCAGCAGCCGCCGTCCCGTCACCGCGGCGAGCGTCGCCGCGAGCTGGGTCTTGCCGACGCCGGCCGGCCCCTCGAGGAGCACCGGCCGACCGAGCCGGGACTGCAGGAACACCGTCGTCGCGAGCCGCCGGTCCGCGAGGTACCCGGCCTCCGCGAACCGGCTGACGACGTCCTCGACGTCGGCGAACTCGCCGGCGCCGAAGGACTGGTCACCGGCGGCCCGGGCGGCGGGCCCGTCGTGCCCGGTGGCGTGGCGGTGGACCTCGGAAGCCATGGCACTCCTCAGGATTCGCGGGCCCGCCCCCGCCCGTGCGGGAGCGGGGGCGGGACCGTGCGGGTCAGGACAGGAGGTCGTCGAGGTCGCCGGTCATGCAGTGCTCGACGACGGGTCGGACCGTCTCGAACGTGCACTCCTTGGCGTTGCCCGGGGTGCAGGCGTCCCCGAGGACGTGGTGGGTGATCCGGTCCACGTCCTTCTCGTCACCGGTGATGACCGAGGCGTTCTCGTAGAACTTCGTCGGGCCGACGCCGAGCCGGTTCTTCGAGTACGAGCTCTGGGTCACGTCGACGAAGCGCTCCGGGATGCCCACGTCGCGCAGCAGCCGGATCGCCGCCGCGAGCGCGGCCTCGGCGGCCTGGACGTCGGTCATGCCGTGGGTGTCGATGCCCATCGCCCGGGCGATCTCGGCGAAGCGCTTGTAGGCGACCGGCATGTTGAACGCCCACACCCGGGGCAGCGCGATGGCGTTGTTGAGCCCGTGGTGGGTGTCGTAGAACGCGCTCACCGCGTGCGAGATCGAGTGGATGATCCCGAGGCCGCCGGAGTTGAACGCCTGGGCGGCGATGTACTGGGCGTACATCATCCCCTCGCGGCCGGCGAGGTCCTGGCCGTTCCACACCGCGGCCCGCAGGTTCTCGGCGGTGAGCTTGATCGCGTGCAGCGCGTTGCCGAGCGACGGCTGGAAGTTCAGCCGCGAGACGTACGGCTCGCTGGCGTGCGCGAGGACGTCGAAGCCGCATTGCGCCGTGTAGTCGATCGGGCAGTCGTAGTAGAGCACCGGGTCGTCGATGGCGAGCGTCGCGACCGAGGCGTCGTCGAAGGCGACGTACTTGTGCGGGTTGTCGGGGTCGGTCGTCGTGTCGGTGATGACGTACGCCCACGACGTCTCCGAGCCGGTGCCGGCCGTCGTCGAGACCGCGATGTGCGGCGGGTTCTTCGGGTTCTCGCTCTTGTTGAAGCCCTCGAACTCGTTGACGTTGCGGCCGTCGTGCGCGACGGAGATCCGCGCGCCCTTGCACGCGTCGTGCGACGAGCCGCCGCCGATCGACACGAACGAGTCGCACTTGTTCTCCTGGTACAGCGCCACGGCGTCCATGACGTTGTAGTCCTTGGGGTTCGACTCGACCTTGTCGTAGATGACGACCTCGAGCCCGTGGTACTTCATCGACTCCGAGATCTTGTGGACGATGTCGGTGCCGCGCAGGCCGCTCGTCATGATGAGCGTCCGCCGGAAGCCCAGCTTGAGCGCCTCCGGCCCGATGAGCTCGTGCGCGCCGGGGCCGAGCATCGCCCGGGGGAACGGGTGGAACTCCTTGATGGGGAACGGCTTGAGCAGCTCTTCGACCTGCATGGTCGGCCTCCTCCTGCTGGGGTTCGCTGGGGTGGCCTGGACCGTAAGCCGGTCACGGACGGCGGCAGAAGATGTGACGGCGAACACTCGACCCGGACCCGTCCAAGGGCCCGGACCGACCTGCCCGAACGGGCAGGCCCCACGGGCGACCCGGTCAGTGCGAGCGGACCCGAGAGGCCTGGTGTTCGAACTGGTGTTCGAATAGACTCGCGGCGTGCGCGTGACGCAGAAGCAGCCGAGAGCCGGGCCGACGATCCTGCACGCCGACCTCGACGCCTTCTACGCCTCCGTCGAGCAGCTGCTCGACCCGGCCCTGCGCGGCCGGCCGATCGCCGTGGGCGGCAGCGCCGACGGCGGGGTCGTCCTCGCGGCGTCCTACGAGGCGAAGGCGTTCGGCGTGCACGGCGGCATGCCCGGGTGGCGGGCCCGTCGGCTCTGCCCGGCGATCCGGTTCGTCGGCGGCCACTTCCGCGAGTACCAGCGCCTCGCGGACGACGTCATGACGGTGCTGCACGACTTCACCCCCGCCGTCGAGCGGATCTCCATCGACGAGGCGTTCCTCGACGTCTCGGGGGCGACGCACCTCTTCGGCCCGCCGACGGCGATCGCGCAGGCGCTGCGGCACCGGGTCCGCACCGAGGTCGGCCTGCCGATCTCGGTCGGTGCCGCGCGGACGAAGCACCTCGCGAAGGTCGCCTCCCAGGTCGCCAAGCCGGACGGGCTCGTCGTCGTCGAGCCGGACGACGAGCGCGAGTTCCTCGCACCCCTGCCGGTCGCGCTCATGTGGGGCGTCGGGCCGGTCGCGCAGCAGCGGCTCGCCGAGCGCGGCATCCGGACGATCGGCGACCTCGCCGCGACGCCGTCGTCCGCCCTGGAGCGGCTGCTCGGCGACGCCGTCGGCGCCAAGCTGAGCGCCCTGGCCCACAACGAGGACCCGCGCCGGATCGTCACCTCGGCCCGGGCCCGCTCGGTCGGCGCCCAGTCCGCCCTCGGCCGCCGGACGCCCGAGGCCGAGCTCGTCCGCCGGGTCCTCACCCACCTCGCCGACCGGGTCGCGACCCGGCTGCGGGCCAAGGAGCGCGCCGGTCGCACGATCACCGTCCGGGTCCGCTACACCGGCATGCGCGCGGTCACGCGCTCGACGACGCTCGGCGCCGCGATCTCCTCGACGCTCTCGCTCACCGAGGTCGCCGAGCGGCTCGCCTGGCAGGCGATCGGTGACGAGACCGGCCCCACGCCGGAGATCACCCTGCTCGGGATCTCCGTCTCCAACCTCGAGCACCAGGGCGTCGTCCAGCTCGAGCTGCCCTTCCGGCCGGAGGACCCGCACCGGCCCGGGTCGCCGACCGGCTCGGCGCGCTGGGTCGTCGACCGCACCGTGGACGCCGTCCGCGAGAAGTTCGGCCAGCACGCCGTCGGCTACGCCCCGGTCGAGCTCGCCCGCGGGGCGGGCGTCCCCGACGAGTTCCGCGAGCTCGCCGAGCACGACCTCTAGGGCGGTCGACCCTCACGGGCGCAGCGGCGGCCACCACGGCGCGAGCGAGCGCAGGACCGCCGCCCGGACGGCGTCCGCGGAGCTGCACAGGACCGGCGTCCCGACGAGGGTGACCGCCGCCCGGCTGTCGACGAGGACGTAGAGCATCTGCAACGCGCGCACCGTGTTCGACAGCCAGGCGGGCGTGCGGACGGACCCGCGGGCACCGGCGGTGACCCGGGCCTCGACGAGCGCGAACCAGCCGTCGACCGCGTCCCGGTCGACGTCGTCACGGCAGCACAGGCCGTACAGGGCCTGGGCGATCCGGGCGTCCTCACCGTCCGCGAACAGCGGCGTGGCCGGATCCAGCAGGCGGTCGAGCAGCGCCTGCGCGATCCGCCCGACGTCCGCCGCCGTCAGCCGCGGCGACAACGCGAAGATCCCGAGCGCGTCCGCCCCGTGCGCGGGCGCGTGCAACCAGCCGCTGTCGTCGTCCCAGGCGCGCAGGTCGCCCTCGGAGGTGTACCAGGCGATCGTCGCCGTGAGCCACGCACGGACGACCCCCGTCGGGACGAGCGGCCCCGCGGTGACCGCCACCCGCCCCACCACCTCGGCGAGGGCCAGCACCGCGAAGGACCGCGCCTGCGGTCGCGGGTCGCCCAGCCGTGCCGCCAGCCGGTTCCCCAGCTCCTCCAGCTCCGTGTCGAGCACACCGCGCTCGACCCAGGTGGCGAGGACCGGGTAGGCCGTGCCGTCCCTCACCGCGAGGACGGGGCTCGTGAGCATCTCCTCGAGGTCGGCGAGGAGGTCCTCGAGCGGGACACCTGGTGGGACGCGGCACCCCGCGTCGATGACCTGCCCCCAGTCGACGATCACGGCATCGACCTTGCCCGCCGGGAGGCGTCGAGGCAACCGGCTCGGCGGAATCCGCGTCACGGCTGGCCGGGCGCGACCTCCGAGCACGGCTCGCCACCCGCGGGGCCGTTGGCTACTCTTCAGTAACCGGTGACGCACGCCGGATCCCCCACCGGCGAGGGAGCTCGACGATGAGACTGCGCCTGTCCGAGGCCGACGCGGCGTTCCGCGAGGAGATGCGCGCCTTCTTCACGACGCAGGTCCCCGAACGGATCCGGTCCGTCGTCGCGGAGCGCCGTGAGCTGAGCAAGGACGACATCGTCGAGACGCAGCGGATCCTCAACGCCGCCGGGCTCGCCGTCCCCGCCTGGCCGACCGAGTGGGGCGGCCGCGGCTGGACCTCGCTCCAACGGCACATCTGGCACGAGGAGATGCAGCTCGCGAACGTGCCGGCGCCGCTGGCGTTCAACACGTCGATGGTCGGCCCGGTCATCGCGACGTTCGGCAGCCAGGAGCAGAAGGAGCGGTTCCTCCCGGCGACGGCCAACATCGACATCTGGTGGTCGCAGGGCTTCTCCGAGCCGGACGCCGGCTCCGACCTCGCCTCGCTGCGGACGGCGGCCGTCCGGGACGGCGACCACTACGTGGTGAACGGCCAGAAGACGTGGACGACCCTCGGCCAGTACGGCGACTGGATCTTCACCCTCGTCCGCACCGACCCGGACGCCCCGAAGAAGCAGATGGGCATCTCGTTCCTGCTCATCGACATGACGTCGCCCGGGCTCACGGTGCGGCCGATCAAGCTCATCGACGGCGGCCAGGAGGTCAACGAGGTCTTCTTCGAGGACGTGCGCGTCCCGGTCGGCAACCTCGTCGGCGAGGAGAACAAGGGCTGGACCTACGCGAAGTTCCTCCTCGGCAACGAGCGGGTCGGCGTCGCGCCGGTCGGCTCGACGAAGAGCGTGCTCGCCCGGGCCAAGCAGCTCGCGAAGGACCGCCTCGACGACCCGTTCGTCGCCGCCCGGTTCGCCGAGCTCGAGACCGAGCTGCTCGCGCTCGAGCTCACGGCGCTGCGCGTCGTCGCGAACTCTGCCGACGGCAAGCCGCACCCGGCGTCCTCCGTGCTCAAGCTGCGCGGCACCCAGCTCCAGCAGGCCGTCACCGAGCTGCTCGTCGACCTCGCCGGCCCCGGCGGCGTCGCCTCGGGCGCGGACGACGACTCGGCGGTGCCGCAGTGGGCCCGGGTCGCCACGCCGCGCTACCTCAACTACCGCAAGGCCTCCATCTACGGCGGCTCCAACGAGGTGCAGCGGCAGATCATCGCCGGCACCATCCTCGGGCTCTGACCGGCTCAGAAGGGCTGACGACCATGGACTTCGAGCTGGACGACGAGCAGACGGCCCTGCGCGACGCGGTCCGCCGCCTGCTGGCGAGCACCTACGCGACGATCGACGGCCGCCGCGCCTCGACCGCCAAGGCACCGGGCTGGGACGAGGGGATGTGGGGCCGGCTCGCGGAGATGGGCGTGCTCGGCCTCCCGTTCACCGAGGAGGACGGCGGCATGGGCGCCGGCCCGGTCGAGGTGGCGCTGGTCGCCGAGCAGCTCGGGAGGGTCCTCGCGCCCGAGCCGTTCGCCGAGGCGGTCGTCCTCGCCGGCGGGCTGGTCGCCGCCGCGGGGAGCGCCGCGCAGAAGGAGCAGCTGCTGCCGGGCGTCGTCGACGGGACGACCGTCGCGGCGTTCGCGCACTTCGAGCCCGGCGCCGCGGCCGGCGCCCCGCCGCGCAGCGTGACGGCGACGCAGGACGGCGACGGCTGGGTGCTCGACGGCGTCAAGGAGCCGGTTCTCCACGGCGCGCAGGCCGGTCTGCTCGTCGTCTCCGCCCGGGTCGACGCCGACGGCACGGACCGCACGGGGCTCTTCGTCGTGGCGGCCGACGCCGCGGGGCTCGACCGGGTCGACTACCCGACGTACGACGGCACCCGGGCGGCCAGGGTCACCTTCGCCTCGACGCCGGCGACCCCGCTCGGTGCCGCCGGGGCGAACGCCTCGGACGTGGTCGCGCTCGTCACGGCTCACGCGCAGGTCGCGCTCTGCCACGAGGCGGTCGGTGCGATGGCGACGGCCCTCGACCTCACGACGGAGTACCTGCGGACCCGCAAGCAGTTCGGCGTCCCGCTCAAGACCTTCCAGGCGCTGACCTTCCGCGCCGCGGACATGTACGTCTCGCTCGAGCTCGCCCGGAGCATGGCGCTGTGGGCCACGCTCGTGCTCGCGGACGGCGACCCGGACGCCGCGGTCGTGGCGGCCACGCGGGCCGTCGTCCAGACGAGCGCCGCGGGCCGGCACATCGGCCAGGAGGCGATTCAGCTCCACGGCGGCATCGGCATGACCGCCGAGTACGCCGTCGGGCACTACACGACCAGGCTCACCGCGATCGACCAGCTGCTCGGCGGCCGGACGGCGCACCTGCGGGTGCTCGCGGACCACGTCGGCGAGTACGACGTCGTGGACCCGCTGGCCGTCTGACCGCCTCACGCGCCGCCGGGCCGGGGCGGCCGCCGCTCAGCCGTAGCGGTGGTTCTTCTCCGAGTGCCCGGACGGGCGGCTGCACGACTTGCCGCTCATGTTGCGGTGACCGCAGAGCGCCTCGGCGGGCTCGGCCTCGTCGCCCGGCGCCCCGGGGGCCGCCTCCGCGGCCGCGTCGGCCGCCGCCTCGGCGGCCGTCCGCGGCTTGGTCGACCTCGCCCGCTTGGGCTTCTCCGCCGCCGGTGCGCCGCCCTCGGCCGCCGGCGCCGCGGCGACCCGGGCCGTGGTGGCCGTGGGTGCACCACCAGCCGCCGAACGCTCGGCGGCCAGCTTCGACCTGTACTCGGCGAACCGGGCTTCTCTCATCGCGCGCTGCGCATCGACCTTGCTCACGCCGTCAGGCTAGACGGTCCCACCGACACCGGCTCTCCGCCGTCCACAGGCAGGCGTGTGATCTGCGGTGTCAGCGGGTCCGTGGCTGGATCCGGCCCGGCGTGTCGGTGTACAGCGCCTGGTGGTCGAACGACGCGTCCGCCCAGGAGCGGGGCAGGGTGATCGGGCCGCAGGCGCCTTCGAGGGCGGCCCGGACCTGCCGCGCGCACGTGGCGGCGCCCACCCGGCCGACCCCGGTCCCGAGCCCGGGCACGGCCACGGTGCGGACGACGTCGCGCACCGGGCGGCCGGCGTCCGGCCCGTCGGCCACGACGCCCCGCTCGACCAGGCGCAGAACGGCCCGCATCGCGAGATAGGGGTTCACGGTGTCCGGGGGCAGCTGCACGGGGACCCGCATGGTGGGGGCGAGGACGACGTACGGCACCGCCGGGTCCGCGGTGGGGACGAGGTCCGCGTCCCCGACGAGCAACTCGCCGTCGTGGCGGTGGAGGACGGCGGCCCTGGCGGCGTCCTGCAGCGCGGGACCGAACCGGTCCGCGTAGAGGGCGTCGAGACCGCCGTCCATGAACCCGAAGCTGTTCGCCGGGCTGACGAGGGCGTCCGCCTCCAGGTCGAGGATCGACCCCTGCCCGCCCGACACCCAGTCGCCGACGGCCTCCGCGACCTGCGCGTAGGCACGGGCCAGTGCCGGGTCGAGGGCGCAGAGCACGACCCGGAGGCCGGCGACGCGTGGCTGCACCCGCACATCCTGGCAGGAGGCGCCGACCCATTTGCTTGACCGTTGAACTAAGCCCTTCGTAGGGTCTCCCGGAGCATCGGAGGTCGCCCGACGGCGGCGCGGCACAGGAGGAGGACCCGTGCAGGTCAAGGAGCTGGGACACCTGGTCCTCTACGTGCGCGACCTCGCGACGTCGGTGCACTTCTACCGCGACGTCCTCGGCTGGCGCCCCATCCTCGACGGCACCCTGGGGCCGAACCCGATGCCCGTCGCGGCGTTCAACGCCCCCGGCGGGCGCACCCACCACGAGCTGCTGCTCATCGAGGTCGGCCGGGACGCCGCCGCGCTCCCGCCGGGCCGCCGGGTCGGGATGTACCACTTCGGGCTCAAGGTCGGGACGTCGGACGACGAGCTGCGCGAGGCGCTCGCGACGCTGCGGGCGAACGACGTGACGGTGCTCGGCGCGAGCGACCACGGCATGACCCACAGCCTCTACATCGCCGACCCCGACGGCAACGAGATCGAGCTCTACATCGACGTCCCGGGCGTCGACTGGGACGACCCGGCGCTCATGGCCATGGAGATCAAGCCGCTGCGGCTGTGACCGGGCGACCCGCGGCGGGCCGCCCGGCGCGCCGGGTCACACCTTGACCGAGTCCCGCCCCTTGAGCGCGAGCATCGCCCTCGCCTCGTCGGGCGTCGCGATGTCGTGCCCGAGCTCCCCGAGCAGCCGGGCGACCTTCGCGACCTGCTCGGCGTTGTTCTTCGCGAGCTCGCCGCGGCCGAGGTAGAGGTTATCCTCGAGCCCGACCCGGACGTTGCCGCCCATGAGCGCGGACGCCGTCGCGAACGTCATCTGGGCCCGGCCGGCACCGAACGCCGAGAGGTAGTAGTCCTCGCCGAAGAGCTTGTCGGCGATGGACACCATGTGCGTGAGGTTGTCGAGGTCGGCGCCGATCCCGCCGAGGATCCCGAAGATCGTCTGCACGAAGAACGGCGGCTCGGCGAGGCCGAGGTCGACGACGTGCGCGAGGTTGTAGAGGTGCCCGACGTCGTAGCACTCGAACTCGAAGCGGGTGCCGCGCTCCTTGCCGAGGAGCTGCAGCGTCGTCTCGATCTGGGTGAACGAGTTGGCGAAGATGCTGCCACGGCTGCCGAGGACGTACGGCTTCTCCCACTCGTGGAGCCACTCCCGGTCCCGCGCCGCGGCGGCCGCGAAGTTGAAGTTGATCGACCCCATGTTCAGCGAGGCGACCTCGGGCTCGAACTCCAGGGCGGCGGCGAGCCGCTGCTCGACCGTCATCGTGATCGCACCGCCGGTCGTGATGTTGATGACGGCGTCCGTGCCGTGCGCGAGCGCGGAGACGAAGGGCCGGTAGACCTCCGGGTCGGGCGAGGGCCGGCCGTCCTGCGGGTCCCGCGCGTGCAGGTGGAGGATCGCGGCGCCCGCCTCGACCGCGGCGGTGCCCTGCTCGACCATCTCCTCGGCGGTCACGGGCAGCCCCGGTGACATGGACGGCGTGTGCACCGAGCCGGTCAGGGCACAGGAGATGATCGTCTTCTTCGCTCGCTTCACGGTGCGCTCCAGGGGTGGGGATCGGTCAGAAGCCGGGTCAGAGCAGGGGCTGGGGGTCAGCGCGTCACAGGTCGCTGACGATCGTGTGCCGGACGACGCGCCACCGGTCGCCGTCGCGGACGACGACCTCCTCGAGGCGGCCGCTCGCCGCGACGACCGGACCGGCGTCGCCCGGCTCGAGCCGGAAGTAGTAGACGGTCGCGCGGAGCGGGCCGTCGGCGCCAGGTCCCTCGAGGACAAGGTTCGTCGCGTGGTGCTTGGTGGTCCGCCGGCCGTCGGGGGCGGGGGCCGGCTGCCGGGCCTCGTAGAGGGCCCGGATCCGCTGCGGGTCGTCGGTCTCCAGCCCGCCGGCGGCGACGGTCGCCCCGTCGAGGACCTGCATCACCGCGTCGAGGTCGCAGCGGTCGCACGCGTCGAAGTAGCGGGCGAAGTGCTCCTGGAGCGAGGCGTAGACCCAGGCGTGGTCCGTGCCCGGCCCGTTCACGACGTGCCCGCGGCCGCGCGCTCGGCGATGACGACGGCCCCGACCGGGACGACGTCGCCGTTGCCGGCGTCGTGCACGGCCGACCACATCTGCTCGGCGCACGTGTGCGGGCTGGCGAACTCGCCGGCCGCCTCGACCTGGCGGAAGTACGTGACGAGCGGGACCTCGGCGGGGTCCCGGGTCATGACGCTGCGGACGACGTCGGTGAGGACGGCGTAGGGCACGACCGTGACGACCCGGTCGCCCGAGCCGGCCAGCTCGGCGGCGACGATCCGGCCCCAGTGCTGGACGCCGTCCTTGCCGGCGCAGTACTGGGCCATCCCGGGGACGTCCTTGCCGGCGGCGGGCGAGCCGACGAGCACGAGGGTCGCCCTGACCCCGCGGCCCCGGCAGGCGCGCAGGAACGCCTGCCCGAGCGCCGGTCCCGAGGCGGCGTTGAGCACGACGACGGACGCGTACCCGGCCGGGTCGAGATCGACGACACGGCCGACCGGGTCGCCGGTGCCCGAGCAGTGCACGAGGATGGCGTGCTCCGGCTGCTCCGCGTCGAGCGCGGCCTCGACCGTGGCGACGACGGCGGGCCACTGCGCCGGGTCGCCGAGGTCGGCCTGCGTCCAGTGCCCGCCGGACGGCCTGCGGCTGAAGGTGTGCGGCGCGCGGACGTCGTCCGGCCGCAGGTCGAGGAAGGCGGCGCCGATGCCGCTCGAGGCACCGGTGACGAACAGGGACGTGGACATGGCTGCTCCCGGGGGCGGGGACGACGAGGGGCCAGATCGGGGAGGTGCCGAGCTGGTGCGGGATCGGGGCGCGACGCCGGTGGGCGTCAGGTCGCGTGGTCGAGCAGGACGTTCGTCGTGTGCGCGATGTGCGCGGAGAGCCGTTGCGCGGCGAGCTCGGCGTCCTTGGCCTGGACCGCCTCGAGGATGCCCCGGTGCTCGCCGGCGATGTCGCGCTCGGTGTCGCCGCCGATCGGGTGCGACCAGCGGCGGTACAGCTCGGCGGAGTCGCGCAGGGACTCGGCGAACTCCAGCAGACGCGCGCTGCCGCACGCCGCGAGGAGCTGGGCGTGGAAGACCTGGTGCGCCCGGGCCCACTCCTCCCGGAACAGGGGCGGGTCGCTGTCGTCGAACTGCGGCGTGTTCTCGAGCACGTAGTGCGCGGCGACGAGCCCTGAACGCCACTCGACGTCACCGCGCTCGACGGACCTGCGCAGGGCGAGCGTCTCGATGTCGAGTCTCGTCGAGGTGAGGTCGAGGAGGTCCTCGCGCGTGATCGGCGTCACCTGGAAGCCCTGCTGCGGCTGGGAGACGACGAGCCCCTGCTCGGCCAGCCGGGTCAGGGCCTCCCGGACGACGCTGAGGCTCACCCCGTACTCCTGGGCGACGACCGACGGGCTGAGCTTCTCGCCGGGGCGCAGCCGGCCGTTGAGGATGTTGCGACGGACCGCCGAGTGCACCTCCAGGACCCTGGTCTTGGCCTTCGGCTCCGCCACGATGTCGATGTTAGCCATGCGTCACCCCCTCGCCCGCCGGTGAGGTGATCTTCGCAGCCGTCGGGCCCGCCGCCCGCGACCGGGTCCGGCGCCCGGCGACCCGGGCGGCGGCGGCCTCGACGAGCCCGACGACACCGCCCGGCGCGGCGACGATCACCGCGATGACGAGGACGCCGGACAGGAGCGCCTGGACGACGGGCTGGTCCTCGAGGGAGCGGTCGAGCAGGTAGTAGACGACGAACGCGCCGACGACCGGGCCCCAGACCGTCCCCATGCCGCCGATGACGACCATGACGAGCGCGGTGACGACCCACTTGAGGCCGAACATCGAGTTCGGCTCGATGGACACCTGGTTGAGCGCGACCGTGCCGCCGACGAGCCCGGTGAGGAAGGCGCTGAGCACGAGCGCCCACCGCTTCACGCCGACCGCCGAGACCCCGAGCGCGGCCGCGGCGCCCTCGTCGTCCCGGACCGCCATGAGTCGCAGCCCGAAGCTCGACCGGACGACGAGCGAGACGGCGACGCACGTGAGGACGGCGACCGCGGCGACGACACGGAACTTCACGGCCCGGTCCGGCACCGCCTCGAGCGGGATGTTGAGGCCGCGGCTCTCCCCCGTCCACTCCCACGTGACCATCCACGCGAGCGCCATGAGCGCCACGGCCGACGACCCGATCGTGAAGTACACGCCGGACAGGCGCAGCAGCGGGAACGAGAGCACCCAGGCCACCAGCGCCGCGAGCAGGGCGCCGCCGAGGAGCCCGGCCGCCCAGCCGGTACCGCCCTTGATGACGAGCATGGCGACCGTGTAGCCGCCCGCACCGACGAAGACCGAGTGCCCGAGCGAGAGCTGGCCGCCGACGCCCCCGATGAGGTTCCAGGCCTGCGCCACCCCGACCCAGATGAGCAGGTTGAGCAGCACCTCCTGGGTGCCCCGCTCGACCCTGCCGGGCAGCAGCACGAGGACGACGAGGATCGCCGCCCAGCCGGCGAGCCCGACCAGGGTGCGACGGGTGGGGACGCTCATGCGGGTGCCTTCCCGATCCGGAGCGGTCCGAGCCAGGCCGGCCGTGCGATCCCGCGCGGCCGGACGAGCAGGAGGACGAGCAGGAGGAGGTTCACCGCGATCGGCGAGTAGACCGGGCCGAGGAGCCCGCCGACCGCCACCGAGACGACCCCGACGAGGACGCCCCCGACGAGCGTGCCGGGCACGGACCCGACGCCGCCCATGACGACGACCGTGAACCCGAGGACGAGCAACGGCAGACCGGCGTTCGGGTCGGCCGAGAACGCGGTGCCGTAGACGATTCCGGCGAGCGCCGCGATCGCGGCGGCGGCGCCGAACGTCAGGGCGTGCATGAGCGGGATGTCGATCCCGAGCGTGCCGGCCGTCGCCGGGTCGGCGGCGGACGCGCGCAGCGCCGTCCCGAAGCGGGTGCGGGTGAGCACCAGCTGGGTCCCGACGACCACGGCGACGGCCAGTGCGAACGCCACGACGTTGACCGCCTGGACGGTCAGGCCGAGGACGGTGACCCCGCTGCGGCCCCACGGGGCGTCGAGCGACAGCGGGGCCGTGCCGAAGCCGAACGTGAACAGCCCCTGGCCGACGAGCAGCAGACCGAACGTCGCGACGAGCGGTGCCTCGAGCGAGTGCCCGAGCAGCCGCTGCAGGAGCAGCCGCTGCGTGAGCGCGGCGACGAGGAACACCACCGGCCCCACGACGACGAAGGTGAGCAGCGGGTCGACCTGCACCACCCTGGTGACGACGATCGCGGCGTACGCACCGGCGAGGACGACGATGCCGTGGGCGAGGTTGACCACGCGCATGATGCCGAACACCAGCGACAGCCCGAGAGCGACGAGGGCGTAGAGCCCGCCGAGGAGGGCTCCGTTCACGAGGGCTTCGACGGACATGTCAGCCCTGCGCCGCGAGCCCGGGGGCCGGGGCGAGGAACGTGCCCGTGGCCTGCTCCTTCGGCCAGACGGTCACCTGGTTCTTGCCCTGCCACTGGACGGCGGTCGCGGGGACGACGGCACGGTGGTCGGGCCCGATGGTGATCTTCGCCCACACGGTGTCGAGCCCGTTCGTGGCGCCGAGCGCCTTGTTGATCGCGTCCGGGTCCGTGCTGCCGGCCCGGGTGATGGCGTCCGCCATGACCTGGACCATCGCGTAGCTCGCGACGACGGCCTGGGTGCCGAGGCCGTCACCGAACTTCGCCTTGTTGGCGTCGTAGACAGCCTGGCCGCCGACGTTGCCATTGGTCGGGGTCCACCAGCCGAAGACGGTGGCGCCCTCCGCGAGCGGGCCCGCGGCGTCCGGGAAGCCCACCGTGCCGCCCTTCTCGGGCCAGGCGGTCTTCGGCGCGTAGCCGAGGGACTTCATCTGCTTCCAGAGCGCGGCTGCGTCCGGGGGGATGACCTGCGCGATCATCACCTCGGCGCCGGAGTCCTTGGCCTTCTGCACGAACTGGCTGAAGTCCGTCGTCCCGACCGGGAACTCGGCGCGGTAGACGACGGTGTACCCGGCCGCCGGGGCCTGCTGCTCCCACAACGCGCCCATCGCCTTGCCGTCCTCCTCCGTGTCGGTGAAGAGGGCGACCTTCTTGTTCGTCTCGACGAGGTCGGAGGCCTTGAAGTTGACGAGCGTCTGCTCGGTCTCGTCGACGAAGACGTCGTAGGCGTACTTCCAGCCGCCAGCGTTCGCGCCCTTCCAGGCGAGGGTCGGGGTGAGCGGGGAGATCGCCGGGATCTGCTCGGAGTCCGCGACGACTGAGAACGGGATCGTCAGCGGCGGTGTCACGGAACCGAGGAGGGCCACGGCCTTGTCGTCGTTGATGAGCGACTTCGCGGTGGACGTGACGACCGTCGGGTCGGACTTGCTGTCCTTGACGACGAGCTTCAGCGGCCGCTTCGTGCCGCCGACGTCGACGCCGCCGGCACCGTTGATCGCCGCGACGGCCTGCTCGTAGCCGGCCTGGATCGGCGGGCCGAAGATCCCGAGCGGCCCGGTGAGGGGCAGCGTCGTCCCCAGGACGACCGGCTCGCTCGAGCCGCCGCCGGAACCGCTGTCGCTGCCGGAACCGCACGCGCCGAGCGCGAGCACCAGCGCGGTGCTCGCCGCGAGGGCCGCGAACGCGGACTTCTTCGTCTGCATCGGGTGACCTTTCGTTGTGCCGCAACCGGTTTCGCCGGAGACGGAGGGGCTGACGGGGGCGTGCTGGAGCAAGACGTGCCGGCGGAGGACGTGCCGGGGTGCGCCCCGGACCGGTCGGTCCGGGGACGGGTCGGGCAGGCGGCGGCCTAGTGGGCGGCGCCGAAGTACGCCTCGGACAGCCGGTCGGCGTCGTCGAGCGGGTGGGCCGGGCCTTCGTAGGTGACGCGGCCGCGGTCGAGCACGTAGGCGTGATCGGCGATCGAGAGGCTGCGGTGCGCGTTCTGCTCGATGAGCAGCACCGCGACCCCGGCCGCGCGGACCCGGCCGATCGCCTCGTAGACGGACTCGACGGCGACCGGGGAGAGCCCCAACGAGGCCTCGTCGAGGATGAGCAGCCGGGGCTGCGACATGAGCGCCCGGGCCATCGCGAGGAGCTGCTGCTGGCCGCCGCTCATCGTCCCGGCGCGCTGCGTCCGGCGCTCGGCGAGGATCGGGAACATCGCGCAGAGCTCGTCGGCCCGGGCGGTGCGGTCGGCGCCCGGCAGCGTGTACCCGCCGAGCAGGAGGTTCTCCTCCACGGTGAGGTCACCGAAGATGCGCCGGCCCTCCGGGCAGCAGGCGACCCCGAACCGCACCCGCTGGTGCGGCGCGAGCCGGCCCACCGCCGTCCCGGACATCCGGACCTCGCCCGCGCTCGTCGGCAGCAGCCCGGTGATGACCCGGGTCATCGTCGTCTTCCCCGCGCCGTTGGCCCCGAGCACGGACACGACCTCACCGGCCTGGACCCGCAGGCTCACGCCGTCCAGGGCGACCGCCTTGCCGTACCGCGCGCTCACGCCGTCCAGCTCGAGGAGCGGCGGCTCCGCGCTCGGTGCCCGGTGCCGCTCCTCGGTGCGCACGGCGCCGGCGCCGGCGCCGAGGTAGATCGAGCGGACGACGGGGTCCGCGGCGACCTCCTCCGGCGTGCCCGTGGCGACGAGCTTGCCCCAGTCGATGACGACGACCCGGTCCGCGAGCTCGCGGATGACCGCCTCGACGTGCTCGACGACGACGAGCGCGACGCCCTCGGCGTGCACCTTGCGGACGATGTCGATCATCGCCTGCGTCTCGTGCTCCACGAGGCCGGCGCCGACCTCGTCGAGGAAGAGCACCCGCGGGTGCAGGGACAGCGCCCGGGCCAGCTCGAGACGCTTGAGGTCGAGCAGGCCGAGGCTGCCCGCCGGCCGGGCCGCCTTGTCCCGCAGGCCGCACAGCTCGAGGACGTCGACGTCGCGCAGCCGGTCCCCGCGGGCGAGGCTGCCGACGCGGACGTTCTGCTCGACGGTGAGCCGGCCGAACGGGCGCGGCACCTGGTTGGCCAGGGCCACCCCGGCGCGGGCCACCCGGTCGGTGGTCCAGCCGAGGATGGACCGGCCGTCGAGCAGGACGTCGCCGGAGTCGGGGCGGACCTCCCCGAGCAGCGTCTTGAGCAGCGTGCTCTTCCCCGCACCGTTGGGACCCATGACCCCGACGACGTCACCGGCCTCGATCCGGAGGTCCAGCCCGTCGAGGGCGGTGACGCCCCCGAACCGCTTGGTCAGGCCGCGGGCCTCCAGGAGCGCCATGGTCAGGCCACGACCGGCGAGGACGTCGACGAGGTGGCGTGCAGCGTCGCCCGCAGCGTGGTGACGGCGGCGTCCAGACCGGCCAGGGCACCGGCGTCGTAGACGTAGAAGTCCGGCCGCACGACGACGGTGTCGGCGCCGAGCCCGGCCAGCCAGGCCGCGTAGCCGCCGTCGACGTCCACGAGGTCGCAGCCCTCGTCGGGTCCGATGCTCACGAGGACGGCGCCGTTCTCCCGCGCCCAGGCGAGGTTCTCGCCGCTCAGGGCGTCCGCCGGGGAGCCGGCCGTGCTGAGGATCACCCAGCCGTAGCCGACGACGTGGTCGAAGTAGTCCGTGACGCCGTCGCGCCGCACGCGGTACTGGTGCGACAGGTGCCCGGCGACCGGGTGGGTCCCGATCGTTCCGGCCGTGAGCGTCGGCGGCGGGGGCGGCGGGGGTGCGAGCGACGGGTCCTCGATCGCGGCCTTCATGGCGGCGTCGCGGCCGGCGGCGGCCTCCGGGTCGAGCACGCAGATGACCTCGCCGAGGCCGACCGCGAAGTTGACCCAGTACTGCATGTTGTTGCTGCGCTCGGGCCCGTAGGAGTCGAGCAGGTCGTCGGCGGCGCGGCCGGAGAGGACGGCGTCCAGCTTCCACGCGATGTTCTGCGCGTCCCGGATGCCCGCGCACATGCCCTGGCCCGCGAACGGCGGGGTGAGGTGCGCGGCGTCACCGGCGATGAGGACCCGGCCCTTGCGCCACTGCTCGGGCTGGGCCCACATCGCGCGGAACGTGTAGACCGCGTGCCGTTCGAGCACCGAGTTCTCCGGGGTGAGACCCCAGACGGACATCCGCCGCCAGGCGGTCTCCTCGGTGTTGAGCTGCTCGATCGTCTCGTGCGGCAGCCGCATGAACTCCCAGCGGCGCCGTCCGGGGCCGCCGGGCACGATCGTCGTCGGGGCCGCGGGGTTGCACCACTGCCAGGCCGGCGGGTCGAACGTCATCGGCTCGTTCGGGACCATGTCGACGATGAGCCAGTCGAACTGGAAGCCGAGGTCGTGCATCTCGGCCTTCATCCACCGCCGGACGAAGCTGTTGGCCCCGTCGGCACCGACGACGTAGCGGCCGCGGAACGTCCTGGTGGCCAGCGCCCCGGCGTCCTCGGGGCGCATCGAGCGCGCGGTGACCGTGACGCCGTCCGCGTCCTCGTCGATCTCCTGCGCCTCCCAGCCGCGGAAGACGGAGACGGTCGGCACGGTGTCGACGTAGGAGTTGAGCTCCTTCTCCAGCAGGGGCTGGGAGAAGAAGTTCGACGTGTGCCAGCCCGACGGCCCGACGCCCGACCAGTCGAGGTCGAGCAGGACCTCCTTGTCGGCGTCGACCCAGCGGTAGACGTTGTCGTACTGCTCGATGATCGGGTTGGTGCGGGAGTCGAGGCCGACCGTCTTGAACAGCCGGGCGATCTCGTGGTCGTAGTGGACCGCACGGGGCAGCGGGTAGGGCTGCGGCCACTTCTCGACGCAGGCCACGGTGTAGCCGGCCGCGCCCAGCTTCAGCGCGAGGTACTGGCCGACGGGGCCGTAGCCCACGATGACGACGTCGAAGGTGTCGGTCACGGTCTGCTCCCGGTCCTCGGTCAGCTCGCCTGGGCGGCGATGAGCTCGGCGATGTCGCTCGGCGGCATGAAGCCCTCGGGGACGGCGGGGCCCCAGCTGTAGAGACCGCTCTTGCCCTCGCACACCTCCGGCTTCCAGAGGTCGTCCTCGGTGATCTGGTCCATGTCGGCGTAGTACTCGCTGAAGGTGCCGGCCGGGTCCTTGAGGTACCAGAAGAAGTTCGAGCCGGCGTAGTGCCGGCCGAAGCCCCACCCCTTGCGCTCGTCCCGCCCGGCCAGCAGGCTCTCCGCGCCGCGGCCGATCTCGTCGACGTCGTCGACCTGCCAGGAGCTGTGGTGCGGGAACGACACCGGGCCGCCGAAGACCGCGACGTTGTGGTGGTCGGGCGAGCAGCGCAGGAAGGCGCTCTCCTTCGAGCCGGCGTAGTCGCTCACCTTGAAGCCGAGGCCGTCGACGAAGAACTTCAGCGAGGTCTCGGACTCGCCCGACACGAGCGCGACGTGGCCGAGCCGGCGCGGACGCACCCGGCCCTCGCGGACGGTGCCGGCCGCGCGCTCGTTGACCCGCTCCGTGCGGCCCGGGGCGTTGACCGGGGCGCGCTCGGTCTCGTGCTGGACGACGCGGGGCTCGACGGCGATCTCGACCCGCGTCCGCATGACGGGGTCCGCCGTGACGAGCCGGTCGCCGTCCAGCGTGTGGTCGAAGCCGAGCTTCGCGAGCGAGGCCGCGATGCGCCCGAGGTCGTCCGGGTCGTCGGCGCCCAGGGTCACGCCGCTGACGCGGCGGTAGGGGCCCTGCTCGACGTACAGCTGCCGACCGCCGTCGACGGTGGAGAGCGACCCGTCGCCGTTGTCGGTGAGGCCGAACTCGGTGTAGTAGGCGATCACCTCGGCGACGTTCGGGACGGCGTAGGTGAACGAGCTGACGCGGTGGAGGGACATCGGGGCCTCCTCAGAAGCCGTTGACGAGAGTGACGGAGAGGTCGCCGATGCCCTCGATGCTGCTCGTGAGGGTGCCGGGGACGAGGAAGCGCTTGGGCGTGCGGCCCATGCCGACGCCCTTGGGGGTACCGGTGAAGATCACGTCACCGGGGTAGAGCGTCAGGGACTCCGAGAGCCGGCCGACCAGCTCGGCGACACCGAAGATGAGGTCGCTCGTGCGGCCGTCCTGCAGGACCTCGCCGTCGAGGGCGCAGCTGATCGCGAGGTCGTCCTTGTCGGCGAGCTCGTCGGGGGTGACGACGACCGGGCCGATCGGGCTGAAGCCGGGGTAGGACTTGCCGATCGCGAACTGCGGTGCCGGGCCGCGGCCCTGCACGGCGCGCCAGGACAGGTCCTGGCCGACGGTGAGGCCGGCGACGAAGTCCCAGCCCTTCTCGGCCGGCACCTTGTGCGCCTCGCGACCGATGACGACGACGAGCTCGACCTCCCAGTCGACGCCGTCGCTCGGCAGCTCCACCACGGCGTCCGGCCCGGCGAGCGAGGACTGGAACTTGGTGAACACCACCGGATGCTCCGGGATCGCCATGTTCGACTCGATCGCGTGCTCGCGGTAGTTCAGCCCGATCGCGACGATCTGCCGGGGGGCCGGCACCGGGGTGCCGAGACCGCCCGTGGCCGGGAAGGCCTCGGCGCCGAGGCCCTCGCCCGCCCAGGCGACGAACTCGTCCCAGCGGTCGTAGACCGCCTGCGGGTCCGGCGAGAACCGGCCGGCGCTCGCGGTGGCGACGTCCACCCAGCGGTCCCCGGCCGCGACCGCCAGCCGCCCGCCCACGTTTGCAACCCGCATCGTCCGCTCTCCTCGACCTGTCGCGCGACGCGGGAGGGGCGCCCCGAGGGGTGCTGTCCTGCGCTCCGTCGCGCTGAACCTGTGTGCCGGGTCACAGGAAAGCACGGCCGATATCGACCCGACAAGAGAAAGTCGATTTTTGGTTGTCCATCGATTTTCTGTAAAGGTTTCCGGTCGGCACAGTGGTTGACGATGGTTGGTTATAGACTCTAACTTGTGGTTAGAACCTATAACCGATCGACGGGAGTCGTCATGAGCACCAGCACCCTGCGCCGTACCGCCCTCGTGGGTGGCCTCGCGTTCACCGCCACCTGGATCGCCGGGCTGCTCGTGGCCCCGGCGGGCACCGACGTCACGTCGACCGGCGCCGAGGTCGTCGCGGCGATCCGCCCGCACGCGGGCGCCACGGCGCTGCAGTACGGCCTCACCGAGCTCGTGCCGGCCGTCGTCCTCGCCCTCACCGTCGGCGCCGTCGCCGCGTACGCGGCGCGGGTCGGTACGGCGCGGGCCGACGAGCGGCTCGTCGCGACGGCCCGTCTGCTGCGCCGGACGGCTGTCACCGCCGGGGCCATCAGCGCGTTCCAGGGCGCGCTCGGTCTGGCGCTCGCGCTCGTCGCCGTGCCGCGCGGCGCGGACGGCGCGGCGGGCCTGCTCTTCGAGACCCTCAACCGGGCGGACGGCGTCAAGATGTTCGTCCTCGCCGGCATGGCGCTGCTCGGGGTCAGGCTCGGACGCCTCGGCGTGCTGCCGGCATGGCTCACGCCGGTCGCCGCCCTGCTCGCCGTCTCGGTCGCCGCCTCGGGCGTCGGCTACCTTCTGCTCGTGACCGCCCTCGCCGCCGCCGCGTACGTCTCGCTGCCGCTGCTCCTGGTCTGGGTGACGGGGTCCGGTCTCGCGGTCGCCCGCCGGCTCGGCGACGGCCGCTGACGTGCCCCGCGTCGGGCTGACCCGCGACCGGGTCGCCGCGGTCGCCGCGGACCTCGTCGACGAGACCGGCTTCGAGACGCTGTCGCTGTCCGCCGTGGCGAAGCGCGTCGGCGTCTCCCAGCCCGCGCTCTACAAGCACGTCCCCGGGCTCGACGCGCTGCGGCGCGACGTCGCGGTGCTCGCGGTCGGGGAGCTCGCCGAGATCCTGCGGGGCGCCCGAGCCGGGCTGCACGGCCGGGAGGCGCTGCGCGCGGTCTGCACCGCCTACCGGGAGTACGCCACGGCGCACCCGGGCCGCGCCGCCGCCTCGGTGCGTGCCCCCGCACCAGACGACGCGGACCACGCCGCCGTCGGCGCGGCCACCGTCGGCGAGCTGCTCGCGGTGCTCGCGGACTACGGGATCGGCGAGGGCGAGGAGGGCGTCCACGCCGTCCGCCAGATCCGTGCATGTCTGCACGGGTTCGTCACCCTCGAGGCGGGCAGCGGGTTCGGCCTCCCCGCATCGGTCGACGAGACGTTCTCCCGGCTCGTCGACGCGCTCGACGTCGCGTTCTCCTCGCGGCCGTCGGGGCACCGGTCGTCCCCGCGCTGACCCGGATGCCCGGCCTGCCCGGCCGGTGGTGCTGGCACCACTGGTGCCACCACGACTGCGCCCGGCCGGCCCCTCGTCGGACGATCTGCGCATGACGACAGCGAACCGACGGACGACGGCCCGGCGGGCGTCCTCCGTCCTCACGGCGGCCCTCGTCGCGACAGGCCTCACGGCCACGACGGGTGCCTCACCGGCCCACGCCGCAGACCCGCCGCTGCGCCCCGTCCTCGTGTGCGAGCCCGGGGTCTGCATCCTCGACGCCTCCGGCCGCGACTCCGACGGGGACGGCTGGTCCGACGCCGACGAGACGTCGGCCGGCTACGACCCGAAGGACCCCGCGAGCCACCCCTCGGTGCTCCAGATGATCGACGTGTGGGTCCGCGGCGAGGTCCGGCCGGACGGCTTCGGCCTGCGCGAGGTCGTCGTCCTGCCGGAGACCGCACCGGACGGATCCGCGCTCGACGGGAAGATCACGGGGATCGGCCCGGAGCGCAAGGACGCCATGACCCGGCTCGGGCTGACGAACGACCGGCTCGCCGGGCTCGACACGAGCAACGGCCTGCGCGCCGTCCTCGACCTGGGCGGGGCGAGGACGAGCGCGGGCTCCGTCCCGGTCTACGTCGGTGGCGTCGAGCTGTCGACGATCGGCATCGTCTACTCCTCCTCGACCGGGCACGCCGACGGCTCCGCCGATGCGGTCTGGGTGCTGGGAGGCAAGTCCGGCTCGATGCACCTCGACCCGCCGTACGTCGACCCCAACGGCTCGGTGAGCACGACGATCCACGTCCAGACGACCACCACCGACCCGAAGACCGGAGGCTCGACGAGCACCGAGACGGACTCCGCCGGCACCTCCCACCCGAACGGCAGCGCCGCATCACTGACCATCACCACGACGGAGAAGAAGGACCCGAACGGCAAGGTGGTCTCGACGACGAAGACCGAGACGACGACGATCGTCGCGTCGGACGGGACCAAGACCGAGACGACCAAGACGACG
The DNA here is from genome assembly GCF_002198675.1 of Kineosporia sp. R_H_3. Classification (GTDB taxonomy): domain Bacteria; phylum Actinomycetota; class Actinomycetes; order Actinomycetales; family Kineosporiaceae; genus R-H-3. The sequence continues at coordinate 25,429 of NZ_MWLL01000178.1, forward strand.
ACCACGGAGCAGAACGGCGAGGGCACCGTCACGACCGAGTCGAGCTCGACGACGGTCACCGACAAGGACGGCAAGGTCGTCAAGAAGACCTGCAGCCCGAGCCCCTGCGAGATGACGGGCACGGAGATCGACCCGGCGCCCCAGTACGTCCCCGGCCAGGTCGTCGTGGCCACCCCCGAGCAGTCCCGGGCGCTCGAGGTCAGGTTCGGCGGCTACACGCGCAAGGGTGAGACGCCCGTCCTCGACAGCGACTCGACGCCGTCCTGGCCGCTGTACTCGCGGCTCAACCCGGGCACGATCCTCGTCGACCCGAACAACGACATGGTCTGGGGCGTCGACCTCAGCGCCGTGCCGGACGTCGACAAGTTCGGCGGCAACGTCACCTTCGCCCCCGGCGTGAACCACCCGGACACGACGTGCATCCCGAGCGTCACGACGCCGTGCCCGTCGTGACGGCACGGGGCTGCCGCCGGCGCGGGGCCCCGGGTCGGAGGTGGTGGCAGCACCACTGACGCGGGCCCCGCACCAGGGGCAGGATCTGCAGCGGGGCACCGGGTGGGCGACCCGGTGCCGACGGCTCGGCGGCCGACGCCGCGGGGGCCGCACGTGTCGAGGGCGGGTCGGGCGCGGGGGCGCCGGCCCGCCCTCGTCACGTCCCGGCGCCGCCGGTCAGGACGTCGGTCGCCGCGAGCGCACGGACGAACCGTTGCAGGTGGGGTTCCGTCGCACCGGCCGCCGCGGTCGCCACCTCGTGCGGCGTCCACCACCGGACGCCGCGCAGCTCACGCCCGTCCCACGTCAGGGGCGCCGCAGGATCGGCCCGCAGCACGTACCAGAGGCTCACGTCGACGTGGCTGTCCGGCCCGGTCGTCGACGTCCACGTGAGCAGCACCGGGCGGGGCAGCAGGAAGTCCGCCTCGAGGCCGAGCTCCTCACGGACCTCGCGCCGCACGGTGTCGGCCGGGTCCTCCCCGGGCTCCACGTGACCGCCCGCCGGGAGCCACAGCCCCGAGCGCCGGTGGTCCACGAGCAGCAGCCGCCGGGACGCAGGGTCCACGACCGCGACGTAGCCGACGAGGTGCGGGGCGGGCGTCGCGGGCGGCACCCGACGGAACACGTCGTCCGTCGACGCCAGCCACTCCAGTGCCCTGGCGTGGTGCTCGGCCGAGACGGTGTCGAGCACCGGGATGTGCTCGACGAGGGCGGCGACGGTCGCGGCGGTGGCTACGGGCACGAGCCGACGCTAACCGCGGGCCCCGACAGCCGATCCGCGGGAACCCGGTGCGGCAGCGCCGGTCAGTGCTGGGCGAGCATCGTCAGCGTGTAGCCGAGCGCTCCGATGAAGGCGAGGAACGCCAGGGTCCCGGCGCTCATGAGCAGGTAGGGCTTCGCGAAGGAGGGCTTGCGCCGGGTCGTCGTCGCGGTCATGTCGGTCTCCTGATGGACGAGGCTGCATGAGCGGTGGCACGCCCGACGGGGGGGGCGCTCTCCGAGGCTAGGCAGCGATCAGGCACCGGCGGCGGGACCTTCCTCCCGGCCGATCATGGCCGCAGCAGGTCAGCTGCCGCCGGCCTGCAGGTACGCGAGGACGGCGCTCACGCGCCGGTTCACGTCCCGGTCGTCGTAGAGCCCGAGCTTGGCGAAGATCGAGTTGATGTGCTTCTCGACGGCCCGGTGGGTGACGAAGAGCGCCTGCGCGATGGCGACGTTCGACCGGCCGGTGGCCACCGCCCGCAGCACCTCGACCTCCCGCTGCGTGAGCGTCGTGATCGGGGACGGTCCCGCCCCGGCGGGTGCGTCGTCCGGCTGCTCGGCCCGCCGGCGCACGAGCAGGCCCGCGACCTCGTCGTCGACGTAGGAACCCCCGGACGCCACCGCCTCCACCGCGGTGCGGAGCTCGCCGGGGTCGCTCACATGGTCCTTGAGGAGGTACCCGCGGCCCTGCGGGCCGGCCGCCATGAGCCGGGCCAGGTACGCCGGGTCGGCGAACTGCGACAGGACGACGACCCCGACCCAGGGGTGGCTGCCGCGCAGCCGCTCCGCGGCCGCGATGCCCTCGTCGCTGACCCCCGGCGGCATCCGGATGTCGGTGACGACGACGTCCCGCCCGCCCGGTGCGGCGAACACCCGGTCGACGACGTCGAGCAGCCCCTCGAGCGACGACGCGGTGCCCACGACCTCGAGGTCCGGCGTGAGGCCGAGCAGCGCCTCGACCCCGGCACGGACGACGGCGCTGTCGTCGGCCACGACCACGCGCGTCCCTGTCACGGTCGTGATCCTAGGGGCCTTCGGCGACACGCCGGGAGACCGGTGGCAGCGCAGTGGCGGGGCACGGTACGGGGCACGGTGGTGGCAGCACGATGGACCCCGCGCGGGCGGACCTGGATGATGACGCGGATGGGTGGGGATGTGATCAAGGTGCTCGTGGTCGACGACCACGCGCCGTTCCGCGCAGCCGTGGGGGTGCTGTGCATGGCCGACGGGGGGCTGGCGGTCGTCGCCGAGGCGGCGTCGGTCGCGGAGGCGCTCGAGGCGCTGTCCGCCGACCCCGACCTGGTCGTCCTCGACGTCAACCTGGGCGGGGTCGACGGCACCGAGGGGGCCCGCCGGATCCGCGCGCTGCGGCCGGGGCTGCCCGTCGTCCTCTGCTCGACCGCGGCGCTCTCGGAGCTGCCGCCGATCCCGGACGACCCCGGCGTCACGTTCGTCCCCAAGCAGAACCTCGACGCGCACGTCCTCCACGAGTGGTTCGACCGGTGCCGGCAGCACCCGGGGTGACCTGCACGACCGGGCCGGCCTGGCCGCCCCGGCGCCCGCTCACGGCCTCCGAGCGGCGGCTCCTGCAGATGATCGACAAGGGCTCCGTCGACGACCTCGTCGCCCAGGCCCTCCTTCTCGCGATCGTCGTGTGGGTCGGCTCGCCCTGGCTGTGGGTGGGCTGGGCCTCCCGGTGGCTCGCCCTCGCCGGTGCCCGGCTGGCCCGGCGCGAGATCCTCGCCGACCGGACGCACCGCGCGCTGTTCCTCCTCGCGGTCGGGCACGGGCTCGCCGGGATCGGGGCCGTCGTCTCCGTCCCGGAGGCCGCGCCGCTCGTCATGCTCGTCATGTTCGGCGACCTCACGCTCGCGGGGTACACCGACCGTGGCGCCCGCCGCGGCTACTTCGCCCTCTGCCTCGCCAACGCCGCGCTCGTCGCCCTCGTGAGCCTCGGCGACTGGTCGGACGTCGCCGACCTCGCCCCGCGCTGGCTCTACGTCGTCGTCCTCGGTGCGCACGGCCTGGCGACCGGCACCGTCGCTGCGCGGATCGCCCGCGAGACGTACACGGTGCTGCGGGACCGGGGGGACCGGCTGCGCGCGCTCGCCGCGCGCGCCCGGGACGCCGACCGGGAGGGTCAGCTCGAGGTCGCCCGGGCGCTGTCCTCCTCGACGGCACGCGACCTGGCCCGGCTCGCCGACGTCGTCGCGGGGCTGCGGACCGAGCGGGACGCCGAGCAGGTCCGCTCGGGGGCCGCGGAGGGCAGCGCGACGGCCAAGAACGCCCTCGCCCGGCTCCGGGCGCTCTCCCACGGGGTCTTCCCGGACGTCCTGCACCAGCACGGCCTCGGGGCCGCGCTGCGCGCGCTCGACCACACGGAGCGGGCCGACCCGGCCGCACCCGGCGTCGTCGTCGCGCAGGACGCGCAGACCCGGCTGCCCCCGGACGTCGAGTCCGCCTTCTACGCGCTCGTCGCCGCCTGCCGGCGCGCCCGGCCCGGGGCGGGCCTCACCGCCGCGATCCGGCAACGCCGGGGGTACGCCGAGCTGCTGCTGACCGGTGACGGGCCCGGCACCGGGTCGGACGGCGACGGTCTCGAGGTGGACGACGACACGCTCGCCGCGCTGACCGACCGGGTCGACGGCGTCCGCGGGACGCTCGAGGTGACCCGGACGGACGGCCGGACCACCGTGCACGCGGCGGCCCCGCTCGACGTCGCGCCGTCCGGGACGGACGCCGACCCGCAGGCCGTCGCGATCCTCACCCGGTTCATCTCCTCGAGCACGCTGCTGTGCGCGCTCGGGCTCGTCGCGACGAGCGCCGTGTGGGCGGTGACGCGGTTGCTCGCCGTCGGCATCATCGACGCGGTGCTCGTCGTGGTCATGGCGAGCGTCCTCGGTGCGGGAGCGCTCGAACGGCGTGGCCGGCGCGGTGCGGCGCTCGGGCTGCTGTGCTTCGAGACGGCCTTCGCCGGGATCGTCGTCAGCGCCGCCATCCCGGCCTTCGCCCCGACGGCCGCCCTCATCGTCATGCTGCCGCTCATCCTCGGGCTGCCGTACCTGTCCCGGCGCGCCCTGGAGGCGATCGGGGTCGCCCAGACGCTCATCGTCGTCGGGGTGATCTGCCTGGGGGTCGCGGAGACCGGACTGGTCGACGCGGCCCTCCTGCCGCAGTGGGTCTACCTGTCGCTGCTCGCGCCGACCGTCGTCGCGGTCGGCCTGCTCGTCGTCGTCGCGCTCGGCGAGGGCCGGGCCGCGGTCGACGCCTCGAACGAGCACCTCCAGACCGCGCTCCTCGACCTGCTCAAGGACATCGACGCGACCCGGCGCGGGATCGAGCGGGACCTCCACGACGGGGCGCAGCAGCATCTCGCGGCCCTCGCGATCCAGCTGCACGTCGCGGAACAGCTCGCGGCTCAGGCGGCGGCAGCCGGCACCGACGGACCGCGCCGCGGCCCCGGACCCCTTGCGCAGCAGCCGGTCCCGACCCCGGCGACCGGTGTGAGCACCCCGTGGCAGCGGCTCGGCGTCGTGCTGGACCGGGTCGCCGGCCAGGTCGAGCAGGCCCGCGAGGAGCTGGCCCTGCTCGTCGACGGGCGGTTCGGCGAGACGCTGCGCGAGATCGGCGTCGACGAGGCGCTGCGACGCTCGGCCGCGCTGGCCCGCCGCCCGGTGACGGTGAGCGCGCAGGGTGCGGACGACGTCCCCGCAGCGGCCGCGATGACCGCTTACTTCGTCTGCAACGAGGCCGTGCAGAACGCGACGAAGCACGCCGGCCCGGAGGCGTCCGTCGCCATCGACCTGCGCCTCGTCGAGGATGCGGACGGGCCCCGGCTGACGTTCCGGGTCAGCGACGACGGCCAGGGCTGCGACCCCGCCGTCCTGCACGCGGGCCGCGGGGTCGCCGAGCTCGTCCGCCGGGTCCGGGAGGCGGGCGGCGACCTCGTCGCGACGTCGGCCCCGGGCCGCGGCACCGCGCTCACCGGCTGGGTGCCCGCAGGCCCGCAGGTCGCCGCGGGCACCATGGTGGGGTGACGACGCCCCGCCTGCCCCGCCTGCTGCCGGAGACCCTCGACGCCGAGCAGCGCGCCGTGCACGACGCGGTCGCCGGTGGGCGGCGCGCCCAGGGCCCGCAGGCGTTCCGGCTCGTCGACGACGACGGTGCCCTCGCCGGCCCGTTCAACGCCTTCCTCCTGCAGCCCCGCCTCGGCCTGCCGCTGCAGGCGCTCGGCACCGCCGTCCGCTACGAGACCGCGCTGCCCGACCGGGCCCGTGAGATCGCGATCCTCGTCGTGGCGCAGGTGCACGGGTCGGCGTTCGAGCTCGCCGCGCACGAGGCCGTCGGCCGGGCCGCAGGGCTCACCGACGACGAGCTCCAGGCGTTGCGGGACAGCCGCTTCGACGGCTTCGAGGGCGACGAGCGGCTCGTCGCCGCGACGGCGCACACGCTCGCGACGGCCGGCGACCTCGACGACGACACCTACGCCCGCGCGGTCGCCGCGCTCGGCGAGGCCGGGCTCTTCGAGCTGCTCACGCTCGTCGGCTACTACGCCATGCTCGCGCTCCAGCTCCGCGTGTTCCGCGTCGACCCGCCGCGTCCCGCATGATGGGCGCGGACCGGGTCCGACCGGTCCGCGCACTCCCGCACTCCGCCGACCCGAGGGGCCGCCCCGATGCCGACCGCCGAGATCCGCCGCGACCGCTGGGGCATCCCGCACGTCCTCGCGCAGGACGCCGACGCGCTCGCGTTCGGGCAGGGCGCCGTCACGGCGCAGGACCGGGCCTGGCAGCTCGAGGTCGCCCGCCGGCGCAGCGAGGGCACCCTGGCCGCGGCGATCGGGGCGGACGGCACCGACTGGGACGTCCTCGCGCGCCGGATCGGCATCGACGCCCTCGCCCGGCGTGCCTACGCCGGGCTCGCCCCGGCGACGCAGCGGTGGGTCGACGCCTACGTCGAGGGCGTCAACCACGCCCGCGGCGCCGGGCTGGCGACGGCCCCGGAGCTCGACGCGCTCGACCTCGCCTTCGGGTCGTGGCAGCCCTGGACCCCGCTCGGCGTCCTCGCGGTGCAGCACGCGCTCTTCGGCGCCTACCCCTCCAAGCTGTGGCGCCGGCACGTCGCGGCCACCCTCGGGGACGACGCCGTGGCGCTCCTCGGCCGCGAGACGCCGCAGACCTCCGGCAGCAACGCGTGGGCGGTCACCGGCGCACTGACGAGCACCGGCGGCGCGCTCGTCGCCGGCGACCCGCACCGCGTCATCGAGGCCCCGGGGGTGTACCAGCAGGTCCACCTCGTCTGCACCGCGGCCGACGACGCGTTCGACGTCGTCGGGCTGGCCTTCCCGGGGGTGCCCGGCGTCCAGCACTTCGGGCACACCGGCCCCGCGGCGTGGGCGCTGACGAACGCGATGGCCGACGACCAGGACCTCTACGTCGAGCACCTGCGGCGTGACGGCGACCGGGTGCTCGTCCAGGACGCGGGCGCGTGGGTCGATGCACCGTCGCACCGGGAGCGGGTCGAGGTCCGGGACGGCACCGACGTCGAGGTCGAGGTCGTCGCGACCCCGCGCGGCCCGCTCGTCCTCGGCGGCCCCGACGAGGACGGCCCGGACGGCCCCGGGGTCGGCCTCGCGCTGCGGACGCCGACCCGCGTGCTCGGCGACCTCGGGCTCGAGGCGCTGCCGCTGCTGCTGCGGGCCCGGACCGCCGCGGACGTCGAGGCGGCCTGGTCGCACTGGGTCGAGCCGGTGAACAGCGTGCTCGTCGCGGACGCCGCGGGCCCGGTGCGCCGGATCGTCGCCGGCCGGGTCCCCGCCCGTGCGGCGGAGAACCGGACCGGTCCCGTGCCCGGGGACGACCCGGCGGCCGCCTGGACGGGCTGGGAGCCGCTGCCCGCCGTCGACGTCGCCGCCCTCGGCGGGTTCGTCTCGTGCGCGAACGACCGCCGCCCGGGCGACACCGAGCACCTCGGCTCGGACTTCGCACCGCCGCACCGCGCCCGCCGGATCACCGCGCTCCTCACCGGTCTGCTCGCCGGCGACGGCGACGGCGACGGCCGGGTCGGGCCGGACGACTGCGCCCGGATCCACGTCGACACCCGGCTCGGCTCCTTCGACGTGCTGCGCGACCTGGTCTCGGCGACGGCACCGGCGTCCGACCCGGCGGCCGCGGTCCGCGAGCGCCTGCTCGCCTTCGACGGCCGGATGGACGCCGGCAGCGCGGACGCAGCGCTGCTCTCCGCCTGGCGCACCGCCCTCGTCCGCCGGCTGGCCGACGACCCGGCGCTCGCACCGCTGCACCGCCCGCACGGCCGGCCCGCGCTGTACGCCTCCTGGCTCGACGTCCCGACCAAGGTCGGGCTGGCCCTGGAGACCCTCGTGCTCCGCGGCGCCGACCTCGGCCTCGACGTCCCCGCCGCCTCGGCCGCCGCGCTCGACGACGCCGCGGCCGTCGGCGACCGGGTCTGGGGCGACGTCCACGTGCTCGTCCCGGTCCACGCGCTGCGGCCCGGGCACCCCGCGGCCCCGGTCGTTCCACCGGCGGCCGTCGCCGGCGACATCGACTGCGTGCTCGCGGCGTCGTCCGTGCCGGGCGTGAGCGAGGTGTGCTCGCGCGGCCCGGTCGCCCGGTACGTCTGGGACCTCGCGGACCGTTCGGCGAGCCGCTGGGTCGTGCCGCTGGGCGCGAGCGGCCGGTGGGACTCGCCGCACGCGCTCGACCAGCTGCCGGTCTACGCGGCGGGCGACCTCGTCACCGTCGTCGACGACCTCGGGCAGACCCGGGCCGAACGGGTCGTCACGACCGGCTGACGCGGACGAGGAGCTTGCCGAAGTTCTTGCCGCGCAACAGGTCGACGAAGGCCGCGGGGGCGTTCTCGAGCCCGTCGACGACGTCCTCGCGGTACTGCAGGCGGCCGGACCGGACCCACTCGCCGGCCTCGGCGTAGAAGGCCTTGCGCTGGTCGGCGAACTCGCTCTGGATGAACCCGCGGATCGTCAGGCTCTTCGTGAGGACCGCGCGCATGGTGCCCGTGAGCCGGTCCGGCCCGGGGGCCTCGCCGGTCTCGTTGTAGTGGGCGACGAGCCCGCACACGGGGACCCGGGCGAACGGGTTGAGCAGCGGGAGGACGGCGTCCCAGACCGCGCCGCCGACGTTCTCGAAGTACACGTCGACGCCGTCGGGGCAGACCGCCGCGAGCCGCCCGGCGAGGTCCGGCGCCCGGTGGTCGACGCACGCGTCGAAGCCGAGGACGTCGCGGACGTACGCGCACTTGTCGGGCCCGCCGGCGATCCCGACCGCCCGCGCGCCCTTGATCCGCGCGATCTGCCCGACCGCCGAGCCGACTGCCCCGCTCGCGGCCGCGACGACGACGGTCTCCCCCGGCTGCGGGCGACCGATCGTCAGCAGCCCCGCCCAGGCCGTGAAGCCGGGCATCCCGAGGACCCCGAGCGCGGTGGTCGGCGGCGCGACGTCCGGGTCGAGCCGGCGCAGCCCGGTGCCGTCGCTGACGTCGTACTCCTGCCACCCCGAGTACGACAGCACGAGGTCGCCCTCGGCGAAGCGCCCGTCCCGGGAGCGGACGACGCGGGCCACCGTGCCGCCCTCCATGACCTGGCCGACCTCGACGGGGGCCGCGTACGACTTCGCCGCGCTCATCCGGCCCCGCATGTACGGGTCGAGCGAGAGGTGCTCGACGGCGAGCAGCACCTGCCCGTCCCCCGGCTCGGGGACGGGCACCGTCTCCAGCCGGAGGTCCGTGGGCACCGGCTCCCCGACGGGGCGGGCGGCCAGGACGATGCGGCGGTTCACGAGGTCGGTCACGCGCCCCATTCTCGCCGCGCCGCAGGCGGCCGACCGACCGAGCCGGTCACTGCGTCGCGGGCAGCCACTTCCTCCACACCTTGGGGTGCTCGTCGAGCCAGGCCTTGGCGGCCTCGTCCGGCGGCGTCCCCGCGTTGATCGCCCGGGCGACCTCGTTCTGGTCGGCGTCCGTCCACTGGAAGTTCTTGATGAGCTCGGCGGCCGGGCTGCCGGACTGGGCGAACGTGCGGTTCATGATCTTGTCGAGGTCGAAGGGCTGGTAGTCGCACGCGACCGTCTTCGGGTCGGCGTCGCAGCCGGGCGTGTACGGGGGCAGGGTGATGTGCGCGAGCGGGAGCTCGGAGAGCAGCCACTGCGGGGAGTAGAAGTAGCCCAGGAGCGGGGTCTTGTCCCGTTCGGCGGCCCGGAACGCCTTGATGAGCGCGTCCTCGCTGCCGGCGTACACGACGGTGAAGTCGAGCCCGAGGTTGCGCAGCAGCGGGCCGTCGTTCGTCACGAACGTCGGGTCGCCGCCGAGGAACTGGCCCTTGCCCTTGGAGTCCTCGGTCTTGAACAGCGGCGCGTACTTCTTGAGGTTGCGCCAGTCGGTGATGTCCGGGTACGTCTTCACCATCCACGGCGGCACGTACCACCCGATGACGCCCTTGTTGCCGGTCAGCCCGCCCTCGACGATGACGCGCTCGTCGTCGATGTACTTCTTCTTGAGCTCGTCGTGGCCCCAGTTCTCGACGATCGCGTCGGTGCTCCCGGCGGCGACCTGCTTCCACGACTCGTCCTCCGCGGCCTTGCGGATCTTCACCGTGCAGCCGAGCTCGTTGACCGCGAGGTACCGGATCACGGCGAGGTTCGCGTCGTACCCGAGCCAGGCGTTCGACGCGAGCGTCACGGTGCCGCACGCGGTCGGGGTCACGCCCGGCGCGGGTGCGACCGCGGGGGCCTGCCCGCCGCACGCGCCGAGCGCGAGGGCGGCCGCGGCGACCGGGACGAGCCGGGCGGCCGCGCGGCGCAGCAGGGTGGGTCGTGGCATGGCGGGTTTCCCTCTCCTGGGGCTGGTGCGGGCGTCCACGGCCGGCCGGGTCACAACCGGGCCATGGGTTCGGCGGCCTCGGCGAGCCGGCGCGTGATGAGCTCCTCGACGAGCGAGATGAGGACGGACTTCACCGACTCCCGGCTGCGCGCGTCGCAGCGCACCATCGGGATGTCGGGGGGCAGCTGGAGCGCCTCGCGGACCTCGTCGAGCCCGAACGCGGACTCGTCGGGAAACTGGTTGACGGCGACGATGAACGGCAGCCCGCGCTCCTCGAAGAAGTCGATCGAGGTGAAGCAGTCCTCGATCCGGCGGGTGTCGACGAGGACGACGGCACCGAGCGCGCCGTGGACGAGGTCGTCCCAGAGGAACGTGTACCGGGTCTGCCCCGGCGTGCCGAAGAGGTACAGCCGCAGCCCCTCGTCGAGGCTGATCCGGCCGAAGTCGAGGGCGACGGTCGTCGTGTGCTTGTTCGGGGTGCCGTCGAGGCGGTCGACCCCGGACGAGGCCTCGGTCATGTCGGCCTCGGTGAGCAGCGGCTCGACCTCGGAGACGGCCGCCACGAACGTGGTCTTCCCGACGCCGAAGCCACCGCTCACGACGATCTTCACCGACACCATCGGTGCCGAGTGGTCAGAGGGCGCGGACACGATCACGGATCCTTTCGAGCAGTCCCAACGAGATCTCCTCCACCTGGACCACGGACACCGTGCCGCTGTCGACGAGGTCGCCGACGAGCACCCGGACGACGCCGATCGGCTGGGCGAGCGCGACGGCGAGCTCGGCGAGCGAGGTGGGCCGGATCGTCAGCTCGACGATCCGCCGGGCCTCGAAGCGCAGCGTCCCGAGCGGGACACCCGGCACCGAGCGGACGAGGGACTCGATGCGCAGGTCCTCGCGGCTCGTCCGGGTCCGGCCGCCGGTGAGGAGGAACGGGCGGATGAGCAGGTCGTCGACGGCCCCGTCCGGCTCACCGTCGTCGGCGCCGTCCGGCACGGGCGCCGGCGACGTCGAGAGGTGACGTCCCGGGCCCGTCCCGGGCTGCTGCTCCGGCGGGCTCACGGGCGCAGCTGCCGCCGTGACGCCGCGATGAGCTCAGGCGTCAGCAGCGGCCCGAACCGCTTGGCGAGGGAGCCGATCTCGTAGCCGATGAGGCCGACGTCGCAGGCCCCCTCGGCGACGACACCGAGGCAGCTGCCGTCGGCGATGACCGACACGAGGAGGAACCCGCGTGTCATCTCGATCATGATGAGCTCGAGCCCGAGGAAGTCGTAGCGGCGCGACGCGCTGCGCCCCAGGCTCGCCAGGCTCGAGACGATGACCGCGAGGTGGTCCGCGTCGTTGCGCTCCAGCCCGTCGGAGGCCGCGATGAGCAGGCCGTCCGAGGAGACGGCGACGGCCTCCCGGACCCCGGCGGTCTCCCGCACGAAGTTCCCGAGCAGCCACCCGAACTGCTGGTCGGCGTGGGCACCGATGGTCATGACCTCTCCTCCGTCTGGGTACCGGTCACCCGCTGGTGCTTGGGGACGACCGGCACGGCGTCGCCGCCCTCCGGGGCGTCCGGCGTCGTGTCCTCGAACCCGCGCTGCATGCCGGACCTCAGTGCCGAGAACCGGTTGCCGAGCCGGCCGGGGGCCGACTCCTCCACGGGCACCTGCAGGACGGGCGGCCCGGCGGGCGGCGGCCAGGCAGCGCCCGGGCCGCCGCCCGGGCCGGAACGGCCCGGCACCCGGTCGGCCGGTGCCCGCCCCGAGCGGGCGGTGGTGCGGGTGCTCCCCGGGACGCGGACCCGCAGCCCGTTGCGGGTGCGCAGGTCCGGGGTCCCCGGCGGGACGGCGACGCCGGGGACCCCGGGAACCCCGGGGACGGCGTCCTGCCGGACCGGCCGGTCGCCGTCCGCGACGGGCGGTGCCCACGGCCGGTCCTGGGTCGCCGGCCGGTCCTGGGTCGCGGCCGCGGGTGCGGGTGCGGGCCGGTCCGCCGGTACCGGCTGGGCGACCTGGGCGGCAGGAGGCGCGGGCGGCGGCGGGTACGTCATCCCGGTCGGGGTGGCGGGCGCCGCCGGAGCGGGGACGTTGAAGATGCTGCCGGGCGGGCGGACGGGGATCGGACCGGTCCCGGCGGCGGCGCGGCCGACCGGCTGCGCCGCGGGGTCCGCGATGGGGCCGGTCCCGGGTGCCGGTGCGTGGACCGCCGCTCCGTCGCGGATGTCGACGACGACGCGGTCGTCGGTGCGGCGGTCCTCGGCGTAGCGGTCGTCGGTGTAGCGGTCCCCGGCGGGCGGGGTGGCGTGCGCCCCGGACGCCGCGGGCACCTGACGGGCCGCGGCGGCGGCCTCCTCGTGCCGTTCCCGGACCGCCGTGAGGTCCACGGGGCCGGTGACCGTGGCGGTCACGGTGACCGGCACGCTGCGCGGCGCCTCGTGGGCGCCCCGGGCGTGGTCGGTCGCGCTGACGACGTGCCCGGACTCGATCTGGCCCGGCCGCACGAGCAGCGTGTCCGGGATGTGGATCCGGGCCGTCACGCCGGTGACCGGCGACGGCAGGAGCTCGACCCGGACGCCGGCCTGCTCGGCGAGACGGCCGACGACGTAGTGCCCGAGGAACCGCGACGGGGTCACCATGAAGTCGCCCTCGCCGCGCAGGCGGCCGTTGGCGTCCTCGATGTCCTCGGGGGTCATGCCGATGCCCTGGTCGACGACGGCGATGAGGTAGTCGTCACCGAGCTGGCGACCGACGACCTCGACCTCGCAGTCCGGCGGGGAGAAGCGCAGGCCGTTCTCGATGAGCTCGGAGAGCAGGTGCGAGAGCGAACCGATGACGGCTCCGGAGACGAGGGTCTCGTCGACGCGGCGCAGCGCGACCCGGCGGTAGTCCTCGACCTCGGAGACGGCGGCCCGCATGACGTCCGCGATCGGCGCGGGCGTCGTCCACTGGCCGGGGCTCTGCGCACCGGTGAGCACGAGCAGGCTCGACGCGTTGCGTCGCATCCGGGTCGCGAGGTGGTCGAGCTCGAAGAGGTTCGCCAGACCCGTCGGGTCCATCTCCTCCTTCTCGAGGTTGGAGATGAACCGCAGCTGCTTGCGCACGAGGTTCTGGTTGCGGCGGCCGAGGTTGGTCAGCGCCTCGAGCGTCGCGCGCCGCTGCAGGGCCTGCTCGACGGCCAGCCGGTAGGCGGCCTCCTGGAGGTGGTTCAGGGCGGAGACGACGGAGCGGATCTCGGCGCTCGCCCGGCGCGGGGCGGCGACCGGTGCCGGCCTCGGCGGTGCGGGCTCGGCGCCGCCGCCGGACGGGTCGAACGCGCGCAGCCGCAGCATCGCGGCCGGGAGCCGCTCGTCGGCGACCGTCTCGGCCTCGGCGGCCAGGTCGGCGAGCGGGCGGCTCACCGACAGCGAGGCGAGGACGGCGAGGTAGATCGAGCCGCCGACGCAGAGGAGGACGACGACGAGCAGGCCGCCGAGCCGCAGCGTGGCCTCCCGCTGGAGCTCGAACGCCCGCAGCCGGATCGTCGACCCCACGTGCTCGCGGAGCGTGCCCATGTCGTCGAGGACGGTCGTGTGCGCCGACCACCAGGACTGCGGGTTCACGACGACGGGCCGGCCGTCGGCAGCGAGGACCGCGACGTCCTCGAAGTAGTCGACGACGCGACCCGCACCGGTGTCGAGGAGGTAGCGCGCGGACGCCGTCTCCCGGGTGCCGGCGACCGCGAAGTACCGCTTCCACGCGTTCGCCTTCGAGGCACGCATCTCGGCGAAGGTGACGAACTCGCCGCGGCGGAAGCCACCGGCGGAGAAGACGCCGGACAGGAAGGCCCGTTCCTGGGCGGTGGCCTCGGACGCGTCCTGGAGCGCGGTCAGCACCGCGACGCCGGCGGCCAGCTCGGTGTCGCCGACGTCGGACAGCCCCAGGTCGAGCTGGGTCAGGCCCGCGATGCGGTCGGTGTAGAACGTGAAGGTCGCCTGCCGCGCGGCCGCTCCCGAGTCGGTCGCGGAGCGGACGGGCCCGAGGCCGTCGAGCGAGCGGAGCGCACCGCGGACCCGTGCCTCGACGTCACCGGAGCCGGCGACGAGCGCCGCGAGCTCGCGGCGCTGGGTGTCGACCGCCGCCCGGACGCGGGTGAGCTCGTTCGTGAAGCTCTCGTTGCCGCCGAGCACGAGGGAGGCGACACCACGCTCGTCCTGGAGCACGCCGACGAGCGACTGGACGCCGAGGGCGATGCCGACGGCGCGCGACGTCGTCTGCGACTCGCGGTAGTCCCGGACGGGCTGCGCGGCGACGAGCGCGAGGAGGAGGACGACCGCGGCGAGCGGCAGCGCGAGGATCCGGGCCATCCGCCCCCGCATCGTCCGGGCCCGACGTCGGGGTCGTTCACGGCCGGCCCCGTCGGGCGGGTCGGCACGCTCCTCGACGTCGATCGCGATCGTGCTCGCGGTTCGCTGACCCACCGCGGGGTCTCCCTTCGGCCGTCGGTCCTGGACACGACGACCGGTCGGCCGACGCGCGGACGCATCCCGACCGCGGAGGGTTCAGCACTCTCCACGGCCACGTTCGTGCGGGTCGCGCCTGGCCAGGTCGCTCCGGTCCGGGGTTCTGGGGACCGTCCACTCGTGTAGCGTCCGACACTCGCCGTACGCCCACGTCCCGCTACAGCGCGTTATGTTGGCACGGGACAGAGCGGTATAGGTACGGATTTACAAGATCAAAATGCCTTCTTGTCAAAAAGATGTGCCATGTTACGTCACGGGTGCTGTCACATGCACGGTGCGTGACCGAATCCCTCTCGATGACACTCTGTGTCGCGGAAGCCGGGCCCCGAGGACGGCGCCCGCCCGGGCGGACGCCGTCCTCACCGCCTGCGTCAGCGGCGGCGGCCCGTCGGCAGCGCCGGGACCATGGCCCCGAACGCGAGGTGCGCCGCGACGAGCGCGAGGCCGAGCGTCGTGAGGGAGAAGCCGACCGACAGGTCGAGCAGGGCGAGGACGAAGCAGACGAGCGCGGCGACGGCGAACATCGGGAGGCCTCCTGGTCGTGGCCACCGACGTGCTGCCGGTGACTCGCCGCGGATCCTCCTCGTCCCGCCGCGCCCGACAAGTCGAGACGCCGCCCGGTGGCGGTGCGGGCCCGCACACCCGACGATCGAGGCCCGGGCGGCACCCGACCGCGGGCGCCCCCGCCGGACCGAGGGAGACAGGAATGCGCGCGATCTGGAACGGCGTCGTCCTCGCCGAGACGGCGGACACCGTCGTCGTCGAGGGCAACCACTACTTCCCGCGGGAGTCGCTGCGGGCCGAGCACTTCGTCGAGAGCGACCGGCGGACGACGTGCCCGTGGAAGGGCGAGGCCGCCTACCTCAGCGTGCACGCCGGGGACGCCGTGAACACCGACGCCGCGTGGTACTACCCGCAGCCGAAGGACGCCGCGGCGCAGATCCGGGGGCGGGTGGCGTTCTGGAAGGGCGTCGAGGTCGTCGACGGCTGAGGGCGCCCGACCGGCAGGCCTTCGTCCCCGTGCGGAACCGCCCGGCGGGACTACCGTCGGGAACGGACGGGTGACCACCACGGTCCACGCTCCGCGGGCCCGTCCGACGGAGGCCCGACGTGAGCCACGACAAGCTCGAGAAGATGCGTACAGCCCACGGATTCGTCGCCGCGCTCGACCAGAGCGGCGGGAGCACCCCCAAGGCCCTGCGGCTGTACGGGCTCGACGAGACCGCCTACCGCGACGAGGCGCAGATGTTCGACCGCATCCACGAGATGCGCAGCCGGATCATGCGCAGCCCGGCCTTCACCGGGGAGCGGATCCTCGGCGCGATCCTCTTCGAGCAGACGATGGACCGCGACGTGGACGGCAAGGGCGCCGCGGAGTACCTGTGGGAGGTCAAGGGCGTCGTCCCCTTCCTCAAGGTCGACAAGGGCCTCGCCGACGAGGCGGACGGCGTGCGCTGCATGAAGCCGATCCCCGACCTCGACGCACTGCTCGACCGGGCGAAGAGCCACGGCGTCTTCGGCACGAAGATGCGCTCCGTCATCCAGGTCGCCGACCGCGCCGGTGTCGACGCCCTCGTCGCGCAGCAGTTCGAGCTCGCAGGGCAGATCCTCGACGCCGGCCTCGTGCCGATCGTCGAGCCCGAGGTCGACATCCACTCGCCGAGCAAGGGCGAGGCGGAGGTGCTGCTCGCGGCGGCGCTGCACCGGCACCTCGACGCCCTGCCCGAAGGCCGGGCCGTCATGCTCAAGCTCACGCTCCCCGACGTGGACGACTTCTACGCCGACCTCGTCGCGCACCCGCACGTGCTGCGGGTCGTCGCCCTCTCCGGCGGGTACACCCGGGACGACGCGAACGCCCGCCTCGCGCGTAACCACGGCGTCGTCGCCAGCTTCTCGCGCGCGCTCACCGAGGGCCTCACGGCGCAGCAGACCCAGGAGGAGTTCGACGCGATGCTCGAGGCGTCGATCGCGAGCATCTACGCGGCATCCGTCACCTGATCCCGGCACGGCCCGGTCCCGGCCGCCTCGGCTCCTCGAGGTCGACTCCTGGGCCGACTCCTCAAGCCTGCCGCCGCCCCGCCGACGGGGGACGCGATCCCCGGGACCGGCGGGGCCGACCGACGCAGGGACGACGCCATGGACATCCTCGACGCCGTCGCGGACACCTACCGCCGGCAGGGACCGCTGCGGCAGCACGTCGCGGCCCGCAGCTTCCTCTCCGCCCTGCCTGCGGGCGTCGTCCAGGAGCAGCTCGGGACGTGCCTGGACGCGGGGGTGCTCGTGCCGGGCGACCAGGGCACGGTCCGGCTCTGCGACCGGCTCAAGGTCGCGGTGCTCACCCGGCCGGTGCTCGCGGCGTGGGTGCAGGAGGCCCGGACGGCTCCCGGGCCGCTCGGTGGCGCCCTCACCGAGGGCATCCGGGGCGAGCTGCGGGCCCTGGTCCGGTTCTGCCTGGGCGGCACCGACGAGGCCCAGCACCGGCGCGCCGTCGAGCTCACCGCCGTCCTCGCGACCGCGACGCTCGACGTCCAGGCGATCGACGTCGTCTCCGGGCTGCCGGGCACGACCCGCAGCCAGCTCCAGGACCTCGCGGCCGTCCCGGAGGGCAGCTGCCGGACGACGCACGAGCTGCTCGCGCGGATGCGCCGGTACGTCACCACCGAGTTCGTCGAGGTCGCGGGCTGACCGACGGGGACGCGGACCCGGCGGGACCGCCCGGCCGGACCCCGGCCGTTCGGCGGAGATCGGCCGGTCGCGCACGCTCACGTGTGCCGGCTTGCAACACTGTCCTGTGAAGATCACTCGGGGGCGCTGCGGCGCCGGTGTCGTCCTGTCCGTCACGATCCTGCTCGGCCTCACCGGCTGCGGCTCGGGGTCGTCCACGTCTGCGGGCGCGGGCGCGTCCGCCGCCGACACGTCCGCGGCAGCCACGCCGACCGCGGCGGAGAGCACGAGCGCCGCGGAGGACTCCGGCGGCGACGCGGGCGGCGACTACTGCGCCGTCGTCAAGGAGAACGTCGCCTACCTGACCGGCGGCGAGATCGGCAAGCTCGTCACGTCGGGCAAGAAGGCCGACTGGGAGAAGTACTTCGACATCACGGCGAAGGCGAACGACAAGCTCGTGGCCGCCTCCCCCGGCGAGATCCGGCCCGTCGTCGAGCAGCTCACGAAGGACTCCCAGGTGCTCCGGGGCGTCATCAAGGAGGCCGACTACGACATGGCCAAGGCCGGCGCGAGCGAGGTGCTCGCGTCGATCAACACCCCCGAGCACCTCGAGGCGGTCGACAAGTTCGCCGCGTTCACCAAGAGCGAGTGCGGTATCGACCTGCTCAAGCTGTCCTGACGGGGCCGGCCGCCACCGACCGGCCGCCCCCGGCACCACCTCGTCCGGCCCGGCGCCGGCGGGCCTGCCCTCAGGTCCGCCGGCGCTCGCGCACGAGGACGATCTGGTTCTGCCGCCGGAGCTCGAACAGCTCGGTCGCCTCGACGAGGTCGCTCAGCTTGCGGTAGCCGTAGTTGCGCGGGTCCAGGGACGCCTGGTTGCCGATCTGCTGGCCCACGGCACCGAGGTGCGCCCAGCCGTCGTCCCCGCCCGCCGCGTCGACGGCGGAGCGCAGCAGCCGGACCAGGCGGGTGTTGCTCCGCAGCTGCTTGGCGTCGGCGGGCCGCAGGACCGGCTCCACGGAGACGTGCTCCGCCTCGGTCTCCTCCGCCACCGCCCCCGGCGCGGTGAGCCCCTCGATGTAGCTGAACTGCGAGCACGCGTTGACGAACGGGTCCGGCGTCTTCCGCTCCCCGAAGCCGTAGACCTTGAGGCCCTCGGTGAGCACGCGCATGACGAGCGGGGTGAAGTCGGCGTCGCTCGAGACGATCGCGAACGCGTCGAGGTTGCGCGCGTAGAGCAGGTCCATCGCGTCGATGACCATCGCCATGTCGGAGGCGTTCTTGCCCGCCGAGTACGCGAACTGCTGGATCGGCCGGATCGCGTACGTGTGGAGCACGCCCTCCCAGCCCTTGAGGTGAGGGCTCTTCCAGTTGCCGTACGCGCGCCGCACGTTCGCCGTCCCGTGCCGGGCGACCTCGCTGAGGATGACGTCGATCTTGGCCGCAGGCGCGTTGTCCGCGTCGATGAGCAGCGCGATCCGACGTTCGCTCGTCTCCATGGCGTACCCCCTCGCGGGTCAGGCTACGGCGGTCGGACCCTCGCACCGCACCGATCCGGCCACGACGGGCCGACCGGTCAGGCCACCTGCGCCCCGAGGACGTCCAGCGCGCGCAGGGTCACCCACTTCGACGGCCGGCCCTGCACCTCGACGTCGACCTCGGTCTTGCCGTTGTAGGCGTACTCGTTGACCCAGCGGCCGTCCGGCCGGCGGTGCCGGAGCAGCCAGGCGCGTGCGGCGTCCAGCCGCTCGTCGTCCCCGTGCCCGACCTCGGCGAGCGTCTCCAGGACCTGCAGGACGTCGCTGACGTAGCCGGACGGGAAGCCGAGCCGGAACCAGGACCGGCTGGGCCGGGTGTTGCCCCAGCCCATGGGGTAGTCGGCGACGGCCGGGTCGCGGGACAGCAGGAAAGCCACGGCCTCGTCGACGGCGCGCTGCACGATGGGCGACCTGCGCCCCGGCGGGATCCGCGCCAGCCCGCGCAGCTCCTTGACCGCCCCCCAGGCGCACGGCCGGCGGTCGTTCGCCCCGCACGCGAAGTGCGGCCCGCAGGTCGCGGACGCGTAGAAGCGGACGTCGCCGGAGCCGGTCACCGCGGCGGCGGCCCACTCCGCGGCCGCCATCACGCGCGGGTCGTCGCCCAGGCCCAGCCCCAGGAAGGCCCGCAGCAGGTTGCCGTTGAGGCAGTGCGCCACGGAGCTCGGCGGCGACGGCCGGTCCGCCCCCGCGCCCGACGCCCCGAACCCGCCGGACGACGTGGCGCAGCGGCCGAGCAGGTACTCGCACCCCCGCCGGACGCGCTCGTCGGCCGGGTCCGCGCCGAGCTGGTCGAGGAAGACGACCTGCCACACCGTGCCGCGGTACTTCGGCGAGTAGCCCGGGCCGGGCCGGACCCACCACCCCTGCGGGTCCTGGGCGGCGAGGATCGAGGCGATCGGGTCGCAGCGCATCGCCGCCGTCCGGGCCGCGACCACGTCGGGGTCCTCCCGGGACCGGCCGAGCAGCCGTTGCAGCGCGGCCGCCCGGACCGCCGGGTCCTGCGGCTCCAGCAGCCAGTCGACCAGGTCCGCGCGGGCGATTGCTCCGGTCACGACGACCACCCCGCAGGCATCGTCCGCCTCCGGACCGGCGCCCGGACCGGGACCTGGGGCTCCCGCGCCCACGGGCGCGCCGGCGGCGCCCGTCGAGATGTCTCACTTCGAGACCAATCTTGACTCACTCCAGATTACTGACCAGACTCGGGCGCGTGCACCCCGCCTTCGACGCCGAGCCCTTGCTCCGGGGGGCCGCTCTGCGCGTCACCCGGCCCCGGGTCGCGGTGCTGACCGCGGTGCACCAGCACCCGCACGCCGACACCGACTCGATCATCCGCGCCGTCCGGGCGGACCTGGCCGACGTGTCCACCCAGGCGGTGTACGACGTGCTGCGAGCCCTGACCACGGCGGGCCTCGTGCGGCGCATCGAACCGGCGGGTTCCGCCGCGCGCTACGAGGCCCGGGTCGGGGACAACCACCACCACGTCGTGTGCCGGTCGTGCGGCGACATCGCCGACGTCGACTGCGCCGTGGGCTACACCCCGTGCCTCACCGCCTCGCACGACCACGGCTTCTCGATCGACGAGGCCGAGGTCGTCTACTGGGGCCTGTGCCCCGACTGCTCCACGGCTCGTAGCTCCTGACAACTCCCCCACCGAACCGTTGGTAGAGAAAGGATCCACCCGTGTCCGAAACCCATGATGCAGTCGTCGGTGACATGAACCAGGAGCCCGAGGCCAAGTGCCCTGTCCTGCACTCGACCGGTGGCACGTCCAACCGTGACTGGTGGCCCAACCAGCTCGACGTGAACGTCCTGCACCGCAACTCCGCGAAGAGCGACCCGATGGGCGGGGACTTCGACTACGCCGCGGAGTTCAAGACCCTCGACCTCGCCGCCGCCAAGGCGGACATCGCGGCGGTTCTCACGGACTCCCAGGACTGGTGGCCGGCCGACTTCGGCAACTACGGGCCGCTCTTCGTGCGGATGACCTGGCACGCCGCCGGCACCTACCGGATCAGCGACGGCCGCGGCGGCGCCGGCACGGGCCAGCAGCGGTTCGCCCCGCTCAACAGCTGGCCGGACAACGGCAACCTCGACAAGGCCCGCCGCCTGCTGTGGCCCGTCAAGAAGAAGTACGGCCGCAAGCTCTCCTGGGCCGACCTCCTCGTCCTGGCCGGCAACGTCGCCATCGAGCAGATGGGCCTGCCGACCTTCGGCTTCGGCGGCGGCCGCGCCGACGTCTGGGAGCCCGAGCCCGTCAACTGGGGCACCGAGGACACCTGGCTCGGCGACAAGCGCTACAGCGGCGACCGTGACCTCACGAACCCGCTCGCCGCCGTCCAGATGGGTCTCATCTACGTCAACCCGGAGGGCCCCAACGGCACCCCGGACCCGCTCGCCGCGGCGCGCGACATCCGCGAGACCTTCGCCCGGATGGCGATGAACGACGAGGAGACCGTCGCCCTCATCGCCGGCGGCCACACGTTCGGCAAGACGCACGGCGCCGGTGACGCCGCGCTCGTCGGCCCCGAGCCCGAGGCCGCCCCGCTGCAGGAGATGGGCCTGGGCTGGACCAGCAGCTACGGCACCGGCAAGGGCGGCGACGCGATCACCAGCGGCCTCGAGGTGACCTGGACCCAGAAGCCGACCGAGTGGTCGAACCTGTACTTCGACAACCTCTTCGGCTTCGAGTGGGAGCTCAGCGAGAGCCCGGCCGGCGCCAAGCAGTGGGTCGCGAAGGACGCCCAGCCGTCGATCCCCGACCCGGTCACCGGCGAGCCGACCCGGGTGCCGACGATGCTCACGACGGACCTGTCGCTGCGCTTCGACCCGATCTACGGCCCGATCTCCAAGCGGTTCCACGAGAACCCGGCCGAGTTCGCCGACGCCTTCGCCCGCGCCTGGTTCAAGCTGACCCACCGCGACATGGGCCCGGTCGCGCGCTACCTCGGCCCGGAGGTCCCGTCGGAGGAGCTCATCTGGCAGGACCCGGTCCCCGCGGTCGACCACGAGCTCGTCGGTGCGGACGACGTCGCGGCCCTCAAGGCGACGATCCTCGCCTCGGGGCTCACGGTCTCCCAGCTGGTCACGACCGCGTGGGCGTCGGCGTCGACGTTCCGCGGCACCGACAAGCGCGGCGGCGCCAACGGCGCCCGCATCCGGCTCGCGCCGCAGAACGGCTGGGACGTCAACAACCCGGCCGAGCTGGCGACCGTGCTGCGGACCCTCGAGGGCATCCAGTCGCAGTTCAACGCCGCGGGCGGGGCGAAGATCTCGCTCGCCGACCTCATCGTGCTCGGTGGTTCCGCGGCGGTCGAGCAGGCGGCGAAGGCTGCCGGCCACGACGTCACGGTGCCGTTCACGCCGGGCCGGACGGACGCGTCGCAGGAGCAGACGGACGTCGACTCGTTCGCCGTCCTCGAGCCGGCCGCCGACGGGTTCCGCAACTACGCCGGCAAGGGCGGCCTCCCGGCCCCCGCCGAGGCGCTGCTCGTCGACAGGGCCGACCTCCTCACGCTCACCGCGCCCGAGCTCACCGTGCTCGTCGGCGGGCTGCGGGTGCTCGGCGCGAACTACGACGGCTCCTCGCTCGGCGTCCTCACGACGCGGCCCGGGACGCTGACGACGGACTTCTTCGTCAACATCCTCGACGTCGCCACGGTGTGGAGCCCGGTCTCGGAGGCCGAGGACACGTTCGAGGGCCGCGACCGCGCGACCGGTGCGGTGACGTGGACCGGCAGCCGGGCCGACCTCGTGTTCGGCTCGAACTCGCAGCTGCGGGCGCTCGCCGAGGTCTACGCGAGCGACGACTCGCAGACGAAGTTCGTCGGCGACTTCGTCGCCGCGTGGACGAAGGTCATGGAGCTCGACCGGTTCGACGTCGCCTGACGTCACCTCACATCGGGACGACCGGCAGCACCCGGGGCCCCGGGCGGCGTACGCGCCGTCCGGGGCCCCGTCGGTTGCCGCCGACGAGCGACCATCGCCCCGGTCCGCCGCCGTCCGCGCGACGTAGTCTCACGCGCGGAGGGGGAGGCGATCACCATGCCTCGGTCGGTGCTGACCATGTCGTCGCGCGCCGCGCGATCCGGGCTCGTCGCAGTCGTCACGGGGGTGGTCCTCGCCGCGGGCCTGGCCGCACCGGCCGCGGCCGCCGTCCCGACCGCGCCCACCGGGGTGTGGGGCATCGGGTACGAGGGTGCCGTCCGGCTGACCTGGGTCGGCCCGGACGACGACGGCGGTGCCGCGATCACGTCCTACCTCGTCACGGACGACCTCGGCGGCTCGTGGACGCTCGACCCGGAGACGATCTACCCGACCGTCATCGAGGGCCTCCCGAACGGCGTCGCCCGGCGCTTCACCGTGACGGCGGTCAACGCCGACGGAGCGGGGCCCGCCTCCGCGCCGTCGGCACCGATCACCCCGCACGCGCCGTACGCGGGTCCCGCCTGGACCGCGACCGGCTCGCTGCCGTCGGCCCGTGAGCACGCCGGTGCCGTCCTGCTCGGGACCGGCCAGGTGCTCGTCGTCGGCGGCGTCCGCCTCGACCCGACGACCTGGACCTCGCACCCGCTGGCCACGGCACTGCTCTACGACCCGGCGACCGGCCGCTGGACGCGCACCGGCTCGCTGCCGGCGGCCAGGGCGCAGTTCGGCCTCGTCACGCTCGCCGACGGACGGGTGCAGCTCAGCGGCGGTATCGACGCATCGGGGACGCCGACGGCCACGACCTACCTCTACGACCCGGCGACCGGCGCCTGGAGCACCGGCACCCCGATGACGCTGCCCCGGGCCCACCACTCGGCGACCGTGCTGCCGAACCGGCAGGTGCTCGTCGCCGGCGGCGAGACCACCGGCCCCGCGGTGACCGCCACGGCGGAGACGTACGCCCCCGCGACCGGGATCTGGCGCGCGACCCGGCCGATGCCGACGCCCCGGCACCGGCACAGCGCCGTCGCGCTGCCGGCGGGCAGCGCCGGTCAGGTGATCCTCGTGGGCGGCAACGACGGGACCGACGGGCTGCGGCCCACGGCCCTCTACGAGCAGGCGACCCGGAGCTGGGTGGTCGGGCCGTCCCTGCAGCGGCAGCGCACGACCGAGGACGTCGGCGACCCGACCGTGACGGCTCTGGCCGACGGCCGGGTCCTGGTCGCCGGTGGCTACCACGGCGGCGTGCTGCGGTCGGCGGAGGTCTACACGCCGTCGACGAACACGTTCGCCCTCACCCGGCCGCTGCGGTTCGCGCTCGAGGGCGACCACACCGCGACGCTGCTGACCGACGGGCGGGTGCTCGTCGTCGGCGGCATCGACGACTGGGGCGGGCTGCGGACGACGCAGATCTGGTCGCCGGTGACCGGCCGGTGGACCCGGGGCAACGACCTGCCGAGCGACCGGGCGTCGCACGTGGCGGTCCGGACCGGGAGCGGTGCGGTGCTCGTGGCCGGAGGCATGCGGTGGACCCCGGCCTACGGGTCGGTGCGGACGGCGCTGCTCTACCAGCCGTGAGGAAGCGAGGGCCCCGGACGACGTGCACGCGTCCGGGGCCCCGCGCCGTCCTCGGCGTCAGCGCTCCGGCGTCAGGGCGACGACGGGGATCACCCGGTCGGTCTTCGTCTGGTACTCGGCGAAGCCCGGCGACCAGGCGACGATCCGGTCCCAGGCCGCGGCGCGGTCCTCGCCCTCGAGCACCTCGGCCGCGGCCGCGTACTGCGCGAGCGCGTCGCCCTCCCAGCGGCGCACGTGCACCGTCGGGTTCGCGACGAGGTTGTGGAACCACGCGGGATGGGTGTCCGCACCGGCCTTGCTGGCGACGACGAGCAGCCGGTCACCGTCGGGCAGGCAGGCGACCGGCGAGGTACGCCGCTGCCCGGTCCTCGCCCCGGTCGTGTCGAGCAGCACGAGGTTGTCGCGGTCGAACGTGTCCACGATCCGCGCGCGTCCCTCCAGGAACTGCTCGATGACGGCGTCGTTCCAGCCCATGCGTACCTCCGGTGTCGGGGCTCCCCGGCGGAGCCGCACCCGACCCAACACCAGGCCGCCGCGTGGGCTTCCGAGGCACGCCGGGGCGCACCGCTTTGGTTCGCGGGCCGGGCGGCCGACGTAACCGACGTGGGTCCCGAGGCAGCAGTGACCGCTCCGTCGGCCGCCCCGGCGCTCGCTGCCGTGCGCGCCGGGCTCGCGGCCCGCCTCGACGACCTCGAGCGGCAGCGGTCGGCCGAGGTGGAGCAGCGGCTCCTCGGGGCGCGCGAGGTCGAGGACGAGGCGCTCGCGGCGGGTCTCGACGTCGAGGCCATGCGGGCCCGGCTCGTCGTCGCCGACATGCTGCTGCGCCTGGGTGACAGCACCCGTGCCGCCCAGCTCGCCGTCGAGGTCAACGGCTGGGCCACCCAGGAGGGTCCGCGCTCGCTGCGGTCGCGGAGCCACCTCGTGCTCTCCTCGCTGCTCGAGAGCATCGGGGACGCCGCGTCGTCGCTCGACCACGCCGTCCGGGCCCTGGAGCTGCTGGACGGTTCCACCCCGGCCCGTCAGCGCGGCAGCACCCTTCTGCGACTGGCGGACGCGGCCGCGCTCGTCGGGGCCGTGGACGACGCCCGCAGGCGGTACCGGGAGGCCGGTGGCGTCTTCGCCGCGCTGCGGGACGAGGACCACCAGCTCATCGTCCTGAACAACCTCGCCGTCCTGGAGTACGAGAGCGGGGACGCGGCCGCCGCCCTCGTCGCGGCCGACCAGCTCGCGCAGCGGTGCGGCGAGGACGGGTTGGACGCGTCGTACGCCGACACCATCGCCCGCGCGCACCTCGCGGCGGGCGACCTGGCGACGGCCGAGCGGATGGTGCTGCTCGGGTTCCGGCTGCGACAGACGCAGGGCGAGGCCCAGGCGGTCACCCCGGCGGAGCTCCTGCTCACGCACGCGGAGGTGCTGCTCGCGCTGGGCCGCGTCGACGAGGCCGCGCAACGGCTCGACGAGTGCACGCTCGTGTGCGAGGAGCGCGGGCTGCGGGCCGCCTTCGTCCAGACCCTCGAGCTGCGGGCCCGGGTGCACGCGGCCCGCGGCGACCTCGGTGCCGCGTACGCGACCCACCGCACCTTCCACGCCGAGTACACGGCCGCCCGGTCCCACCAGCAGGAGGCCGCCGCCCGGACGCGGCAGGCCCTCGCTGAGACGGCGGAGGCGCGGGCCGAGGCCCGCCGGTTCCGTGAGCAGGCCCGCACCGACCCGCTCACCGACCTGCCGAACCGTCGCTTCGTCGACGAGGAGCTCCCCCGGTTGCTCGCCGAGGCCGCGCACGAGCCCGGGTGCGTGCTCGCGGCGGTCGTCGACGTCGACCACTTCAAGCAGGTCAACGACGGCTTCTCGCACGACGTGGGCGACGAGGTGCTGCGACGGCTCGGGCAGCGGCTGGCCGCCGCCGCGGCCCCCCACGGTTTCGCCGCGCGGCTCGGCGGCGAGGAGTTCCTCGTCCTGCTCCGGTGCGACGACCCCGGCACCGCGGCGGCCCGGCTGGAGAGGTTGCGCGCGGGCGTGCAGGCGCTGCCGTGGCAGGAGGTCGCGCCGGGCCTCGGCGTCACCGTGAGCATCGGTGCCGGCCTCGCCGGCCCGGCGGACACCCAGGCGACCCTGCTGCGCCGCGCGGACGAGAACCTGTACCGGGCCAAGGCGCAGGGCCGGAACCGGGTCGTGGGCGTCACCGGCCCGGATCAGCGTGCGACGTAGACCGTGTTCGCGGACCGGCCGCGGGTCAACGGGTTCGCGAAGGTGACGACATGCGCCTCGACGCGGTCGAAGACCGCGCGCAGCACCTCGAGGAACGCCTCGTCCGGCGGGTCGTCGGACCACAGCGCGAAGACCCCGCCGGGGTGCAGGTGCCCGGTCAGCCGTCGGAGCCCGTCGACGGTGTAGAACGCGGCGTGGCTCGGGTGCAGGACGTGGGCCGGGGTGTGGTCGATGTCGACGAGGACGGCGTGGAACCGCCGGCCCGGCGCCTCGGGGTCGTACCCGTCGTCCGCCGCGGTCGACGCGAAGAAGTCCCCGCGGACCAGCCGGACCCGGGGGTCGGCGGCCAGCCCGACGGTGTCCGGGAGCAGGTCGCGCTCGTGCCAGTCGACCACCTCGGCGAGCGCCTCGACGACGACGAGTGCCCCGACGCGGGCGTCCTCCAGCACGGTCCTCGCGGTGTAGCCCAGCCCGAGCCCGCCGACGACGACGTCGAGAGCGCCGCCGTCCGGGTCGGGGAGAGCGGCCAGACCGAGCCGGGCCAGCTCGACCTCGGCCACGGTGAACAGGCTCGACATGAGGAACTCGTCGCCGAGCTTGACCTCGAAGACGTCGACGCCGAGCGTCGGCTCGACCCGCCGGCGCAGGCTGATCTCGCCCATCGCCGTGGCGGCCCACGCGAGCTCCTCGAACCGAGCACCCACGGTGCATCCCCTCGTCGAGGCCGCGGCGGTGAGGTCACCCGGTCGGCGCGCCAAGGTACCGCGCAGGGATCGGCCGCACCCCCGGCGACCTGCCGTGACGGTGCGGGGACGACGCTCCGACGGGCCGGGCCGGACGCCGCAGATCTGGCACTCTCCTACCGAGAGTGCTAATCTCGATGCCGCACGGAGCCGCCCGCCAGGGTGGTGGGCGGTCCGATCTCGTGGAGGAGGACGCCATGACCGTGCTTCGTTTCGACCCGTTCCGCGACCTCGACCGCCTCACCGAGCAGATGCTCGGAGTGCCCGCCGGCTCGGCCCGGGCACCGCGGTTCATGCCGATGGACCTCTACCGTTCGGGCGACCACTACGTCGTCCACGCCGACCTGCCTGGCATCGACCCCGGGTCGGTCGACGTCAGCGTCGACAGCGGGACCCTGACGATCCGCGCCGAGCGCAGCGCCCGCACCGAGCAGTCCGTGCAGTGGCTCGCGAGCGAGCGCTTCACCGGCTCCTTCATGCGGCAGCTGTCCCTCGGCGAGGGCGTCGACGCCGACCGCATCGCCGCGACCTACGAGAACGGTGTGCTCACCGTGACGATCCCGATCGCCGAGAAGGCCAAGCCGCGCCGGATCGAGGTCGAGGTGCGCACCGAACAGAACGTCGTCCCCGGCTCCGCCGAGCAGGCCCAGGTGACGACGGGCTGACCCCGTCCGCACGCGGGAGCGCAACGCAGGGCGCACGGCCCGGCCCGGTCGTCCGGGCCGGGCCGCGCGGCCCGGTGCGACGTCAGGTCCCGACGCGGACGTGGTCGAGGAGCTCGGCGAGCGCCGCGGGATCGCTGCCGTCGAAGGCCAGCCCGAGGTGCGTCCCCCGGCCACCGGGGGCCGTCCGCGCCACGTGGGCGGCGACCGGCCGGCTCCCGCCGGGAACGGCCACCCGGACCGCCGTCCCGACCGGCACCGGGTCGGCGACCTCGACGCGGGCGCCCGACGGGCTCACGTCGAGGACGCGTGCCTCGGTCGGGGGCGGCCCGCCGTCCCGGGTCAGGACGACCGTGCCGGAGCCCGGGAAACGTTCGTGACCGCGCCGCTCGATCGTGTCGGTGACGGTGCTCAGGTCGCCGACGCGCTGCATGGCCTCGCGGAGCCGGTCGTCGAGGCCGGCCATGGTCTCCCGCTGCTCGGCGGTGATGCCGAGCAGCTCGCCGGCCTGGGTCCGGACCCCGCCGACGACCGTCGACAGCTCCTCGATCGCGCCGGTGAGCGCCGAGACGTCCTGCTGCAACGCGGTCAACGTCCCGGTGATCTGACCCGTCGAGGTCGCCGTGCTCGCCGCGAGCTGCTTGACCTCGTCCGCCACCACGGCGAAGCCGCGGCCCGCGTGCCCGGCACGCGCCGCCTCGATGGTCGCGTTGAGGGCCAGCAGGTGGGTCTGCGCGGCGACGGTCGCGATCGTGTCGATGATGCCGCCGACCTGACGCAGGTTCGTCGTGGCGTCGTCCGCGGTCCGCTGGCCCGTCGCGACGACGGCCTGGGCGGTGCGGGTCACCTCCGCGGCCGCGGACGCACGGTCGTCGATCGCCGTCACGGTCGTGCGGACCGCCTCGGCGCGTGCCGTGACCTCCCGCAGCTCCACCATCACGGCGACGACGGTGTCGTCGACCGCGGCCTGCGCCCGCTCCCGGAGCATGCGGGCCGAGGCCCGCTGCTGCTCCTGGGCCTCACGCGCCTGCTGCTCACGCTCGGCCGTCGCCCCGGCGAGCGCCTCGTCCTGCGCGGCGAGCGAGTCGAGCATCCGGTTGATGTCCAGGCTCAGCCCGGCCAGGGCACCTGAGCCCTGCTCGGCGACCCGGACCGAGCGGTCGCCGGTGAGGACGACCTGCTCGGTGGCGGCCCGCAGCGGGCGGACGCGGCGGCGGACCTCGCGGGACGACGTCCACAGGGCCACGCCGAGGACGAGCAGCCCGAGGCCGCCGGTCAGGGTCATGAGCCGGGTCGACACCCGGACGGCCTCGGCGTGGATGGGCCGGGGACGGTCGGCGCGCAGGACGACGGCGCCGCCCCCGACGGCCGGCACCCGGACGCCGAGGTCGATGCGGCCGTCGTCCCGGACCTCGGTGCTCACGCCCAGGTCGCCGAACCGGCTGGCCAGCGTCGCGGCCGACCGGACCGCCGCGGCCTCCGTCCTGACCCCGAGCGGCATCGACAGCTCGTCGCCCAGTGCCGCCGCCCCCTGCCCGGTCAGCGCCCGCAGGAAGACGAGGCCGCCGACGTCGGCGCCGCGGGCGTCGGAGCGGCGCGCGGCGAAGCCGCAGAAGACGTACGCCTCGGTCGCGGCCCGGACCGTCCCGCAGCGGCCGTCACCGGCCTGCGCCGAGCGGTCGTAGAGGGCGCCGAGCACCCGGGCGTCGAGCCCTGCCGGCAGGGCGGCGTACTCGTCGCCGGCCGCGAGCCCGCCGGCCCGCACCGCACCGTCGAGGCCGACCGCCACGACGCCGTCCAGGCCGTAGATGCCCCGCACGTCGGCCGGTGGGAAGTCGCTCGCGAACGCCGCCCGGTCGCCCTTCGCCAGGTCGGCGTACGAGGCGTCCCAGATCGAGTTCGTCGCCCCGTAGTTGCGCAGCAGCGACATCCAGGACTCCAGCCCGACCCGGATCCGCTCGGCGTCCTGGGACACCTGGGTCGCCTCGAGCCGGTCGAAGGCCGACGTCGCCACCTGCCGCTGCGCGAGGAAACCCAGCCCCATCAACGACGCCACGGCGACCGAGGCGACCGCCGCGGAGCTCCCGAGCATCCGCGCGAGCCGGGACCGTCCGTTCAGTGCACTCACGCACCTGTGCATCGTCCGCAGGCGAACGACTCTTGAGGCCGACGGTCCGCGCACCACGGCGCAGGCAGTCTGGACGGCAGGACATCTGTCCTGCCGGACCGTGGATCCGCGGCCCTGCCGCGGCCCTGCACGCCTGCCTAGCGTCGACAGCGACACCGGACGACGCACGGAGGAACCGTCATGACGACCGCACCCACGACCACCGGCGGCAGGCAGACCCTCTGCGGGGACGACCGCAGCATCCTGCGATCCCTGTCCGTCACCGTCCCGGCGGCGGCCGGCGCCGCCCTGGCCCTCTGGGCGGCCGCCCGGCTTGCCGGCGTGGATCTCACGGTGCGCACCGGCGACGGGACGACGACCGTCGGCTGGCCGGCCGTGCTCCTGGCGAGCGCCGTCGCCACCGCGGCCGGGACGACGACCCTCGTCCTCCTGCACCGCCGGCTGCGTCGCGGGCGGACGATCGGCTTCTGGCTCGCCACCGTCGTGCTGCTGCTCTCGCTGGTCGTCGGACCGCTCGGTGCGACGACGACGGCCGCCGCCTTCGTCCTCGGCACGATGCACGCCGTCGTCTGGGGCGTCCTCGTCGGACCGGTCCGCCGGCGGCGCTGAATACTGGACCGGACACCGGGGCGATGCGGGGGGAGGGCCGATGAGCGCGCAGGAGCGTTGCGCCACGGAGCAGGGCATGCCGCGGTGGGTCCGCAGCCGCGGCGCGCTGCTCGGCGCGATGGCGGTCTGGCTGCCGCTCCTGCTGGCTGAGCCGGCCGCCCAGGTGGCCGGGCTGCGGCCGGCGTGGCCGTCGTGGCTGGGGCTGGCCGTGGCCGCGGCCGCGTTCCTCGGGTGCGGCGTCGTCGGCAGCACGCCGCGGCGGACGGCCCGCGGCGCGCACCCGGTCGGCACCGCCCTGCTCGTCGTCCTGGCGGTCACGACACTCCTCCTGGTGAGCCGCTCCGCCGACTCGGCGGCGCTCTTCTCGCTGCTCGTCATCGCGGCCGTCGTGGTGCTCGACGGCCGGCCGGGGCTCGTCGCGGTGGGCGTCGTGACGGCCCTGTCCGCGGTCACCGTGTGGGCGGCCGGCGGGACGGCGGGGCGGCTCAGCGGGACCGTCGTCGTCACCGCCCTGTCGGGGCTGGGCTCCTGGACCTTCCGACGGTTGTTCGCCGTCATCGCCGAGCTCGCCGCGACCCGTGAGGCGCTCGCGCGGGTCGCGGTCGAGCAGGAGCGGGAGCGCTTCTCCCGGGACCTGCACGACCTGCTCGGCCACACGCTGTCGGTCGTCGTCGTCAAGGCGCAGGCGGTGCGGCGGCTGGCCGCGCGCGACGCCGGGGCTGCCGCGCAGCACGGCGCCGACATCGAGGTGATCGGCCGCCGCGCGCTCTCGGAGGTACGCCAGGCGGTCGCCGGCTACCGCGGCACCGGCCTGGCGGCCGAGCTCGACCGGGCGGTCGGTGCACTGGCCGCCGCCGGGATCACGGCGACCGTGACCGGGGCGCCCGCGTCCGGTGCGCTGCCGGACGAGGTCGACGAGCTGTTCGGCTGGGTCGTCCGCGAAGGGAGCACCAACGTCATCCGGCACTCGGGGGCGCGGCGGTGCGTCGTCACGTGCTCGCAGACCGCCGGCACGGCCCGGATCGCGATCGCGGACGACGGCCGCGGCGTCGCAGCGGCCGGGACCGCGGCGACGGGTGCGGCGACGGGTGCGGCGACGGGCCCGCGCGGCAACGGGCTGGCCGGTCTGCGCGAGCGTGTCGGGGCGGCGGGCGGGCGACTCGCGTCCGGACCCTCGGACTCCGGGTTCGACCTGTCGGTCGAGGTGCCCGTCCCGCAGCCCCTCCCGCAGCAGGCGGTCGGGGCGGCCCGGTGATCAGGATCCTCCTCGCCGAGGACCAGGCGATGCTCCGCGGGGCGCTCGCCGTCCTGCTCGACCTCGAGCCCGACCTGGAGGTCGTGGCACAGGTGGGGCGGGCCGACGAGATCGTGCCGGCGGCGCTGCGGACCGCGCCGGACGTCGCGCTCCTCGACATCGAGCTGCCCGGGGGCAACGGCATCGACGCCGCGCGGGACCTGCTGGCCGCGGTGCCGGCCTGCGCCGTCGTCATCGTCACGACGTTCGCGCGACCCGGCTACCTCCGGCGTGCGACGGACGCCGGGGCGCGGGGCTTCCTCGTCAAGGACGGGCCCGTCGAAGGCCTCGCGGAGGCGGTCCGGACCGTCGTCGCCGGCGGGACCGTCGTCGACCCCGAGCTCGCGACGAGCGCACTGACCGCCGGCGCGAGCCCCCTGACCGAGCGCGAGCGCGCCGTCCTCGCGGCGGCCGAGGACGGCTCGACGGTCCTCGACATGGCGAACCGCCTGCACCTGTCCCGGAGCACGGTCCGCAACTACCTCTCCGCGGCGATCGGCAAGACCGGGACGCGCAACCGGATCGAGGCCCTGCGCGCCGCGCGCGACCGCGGCTGGCTCTGACACGGTCGGCGACCGGTCCCGGCCGGGACGTTCCGCAGGTGGCGCCGCCGACCGCCCGGAGAACAATGGGAGTGCTCGCACGCGACCGCGCCACGCGCCATCCGGACCGGGACGGTCCGGCACCGGCCGGCCGGGTGCAGAAGGAGGAGCCATGACTCCCAGCGCCCCGAGCACCGCGGACCTGCGGCGCGGCACCGCCGAGCGGGCCTACGCGCAGCTCGGCCACTCGCCCTCACCTCGCCCGCTCCTCGCGGTCCACTGCGCGGCCGCCCACCACGTCGCCACCCTCTACGCCACCCCCGCGGGCGCCGTGTTCGTCTCGGTGCCGTGGGCCCACGGCCACGGCGACCGCGACCGGCACGACGCCGCGCACCACGGCGGCCACCGGGACCGGCCCTACGTCGACTGGGTCGACCCGGACGGCGGGGGCACGCTCGACGACCCGCTGCCGGCCGGCTGCGAGTGCGGGCCCCGGTCGCTGTCCCGGCGGCTGCTCCTCAAGGCCGTCGCGGCCGGGGAGCGCCGGATGGTCATCGACTGACCGGCGCCGCGCACGTCACGGCCGTCACTCGACGAAGTCGGCCGCGAGGTGCTCCGGCGCGCGCATCCGCCAGGCGTCGGTGACGAGCTCGGTGAGGCGCGCGACGTCCACCGTCCCGAGCCGCAGCATGACCAGCGGCACGTCGCCGTAGCCGGGCGCGGTGAAGAACCTCTCCGGCTCGCCGAGCAGGAGTGCCTGCTTCTCGTCCTCGTCGCCGACGAACAGGACGGCGACGTCGGTGCGGATCTCGCGCGGTCTGCCGGGCCGGCGCTCGGGGTACGACCACACGAAGCCCTTGCCGCCGACGCGGAAGTCGAAGCCGGCGCTCGGCACCTCCTCGACGTGGGGCAGCGCGCGGGCCAGCCGGCGCACGTCGTCCGCGTCAGCCATCGGGAACCGTTCTGCCGGAGGTCTTCTGCATCCCTCAGACGCTACCCCGCCGGGCACGTCCCCCGACCGGTCCGGACCCGGGCGCGCGCCGTCAGCCGAGCGGCGCCATCCGGCGCAGCAGGCTCCTCGACGCGCGGACGACGACGTCCCGGTCGTGCGTGACGACGTAGCGGAAGCGGCGGTCCCGGTCCCGGACCCCCGGGCACGTCGTGGCGTCGTCGAGGTCGAGCGCCACGAGCGCCCCGGCGAAGTGCGGGCCGAGGCAGGCGACGACCCACTGCCGGGCGAGCGGGTCGTCCGCCGCGAGGTCGGCCCCGCGCACGCCCGGGACCGGCTCCGCCCGCATCCCCGCGCCGAACGCGCCGACCAGGGAGCAGTGCTGCGCCAGCCGCCCGTAGCGGTCGGCGGTGGCCGGGGTGAAGTGCGTCGCGTCCTCGAAGGTCGACAGCACCACGGGCGGCTCCGCCGCGGTGAGCGGGTGCCGCTCCAGGTGGTGGCTGATCGGCAGCAGGAGCTCCTTGGTCGCCGCCCGCGAGGGCCTGCCGCGGACGGCGTCCCACGGGTCCGCCGGGTCCGTCCACGGTGCGCGGCCGAACGCGTGGTCGTGGCGGGCGGGCCGCATCCGGTCGGGGAGCTCCGCGGGCCGCCCGAACAGCCAGCCCTGGCCGAGGTGGGCGCCCAGGGCGAGCGCCCGGCGCAGGTGCTCCTCGGTCTCGATCCCCTCGGCGAGGACGAGGGCGCCCGACCTCTCGGCCTGCGCGTTGACCGCGTTGACGACGGCGGCGACGTCGTCGGTGGTCCGCTCCTGGACGAGCCGCAGGTCCAGCTTGACGACGTCGGGGTCGACGAGCGGCAGCAGCGCGAGCGACGCCGGGTCGGCCCCGACGTCGTCCATGGCGATCCCCCACCCGTGCCGGCGTGCCTGCTCCACGGTCGCGACGAGCGCGGCCGGGTCCGCGACGAGGGACCGCTCGGTCAGCTCGACGACGACCTGCAGGCGGTCCAGGGCCTGCTCGAGCAGGGCAGCCAGGTGGTCCGGCCAGGGCAGGCCCAGCCACCGCGGCTCCACGTTGACGAACAGGGGCACCGAGGCGGGGAGCCGGCGCCGCAGCGCGCCGCGGAACGCCGCCGCCTGGCAGCTCTGGTCCAGCAGCCCCTCGAGGCCGGCGGCCCGGGCCGCGGCGAAGAGCGCGGGCGGTGCCTCCAGTCCGGAGCCGGCGGGCCCACGTGCCAGTGCCTCGAACGCGACCGTCCGGCGGTCGACGAGGTCGACGATCGGTTGGTAGACGCTGCGCACGCCGGCGACCAGGGGCAGCACGGAGGCAGCCGCCCGCTCGCCGGATCCGGTCACCGCGCCCACCCGTGACCTATCGGCGCGCGGCGACCGCGGCTGAGCCGCCCGGTGCCCCGTGACGCCACCGGGCCGCCCCGATCACCCGTCCGGGGGCACGCGGCGCCCGGCGGCGTCACCGTGGGGCGGGGAGCCCGGGCTCAGGCGTCGGCGCCGTACAGCGCCGCGATGTCCTGCGAGCTCGCCCAGCCTCCGTAGGTCGGCCCCTGCGGCCAGCCCTCGGGCGAGTCCTGCCACTCCTCCCGCCGGCCGTAGGGCAGCAGGTCGATGAGAGCGAACGTGTAGCTGAGCTGCTCGGTGCCGCGGCCGTTCGTGTGCCAGGTGCGGTAGACCGCGTCGCCGTCCCGGAGGAACACGTTGACGGCGAACCCGCCGCCGGGCGGCGCGCCGACGTCCGTGCCGAACGGGCTGTTCGCCGTCGAGTACCAGGTCATGGTGTTGCCGACGCGCCTGCGGTAGGCGAGCGCCTCGTCGATCGGTCCCTGCGTCACGACGACGAACCGGGCGTCGTAGCCGGCGAGGACGTCCAGGCGGGTGAACTGGGCGGTGAACCCGGTGCAGCCGCCGCACTGCCAGGTCTCGCCGGGGAACCACATGTGGTTGTAGACGATGAGCTGGGACGCGCCGCCGAAGACGTCGGCGAGCCGGACCGGGCCCTCCTCGCCCTCGAGGGTGTAGTCGGGCATCCGGACCATCGGCAGCCGGCGGCGCTGCGCGGCGACGGCGTCGAGCTCGCGGGTCACCGCCTTCTCGCGGATCCGCAGCGCGTCGAGCTGACGCTGCCAGGTGGCGGCGTCGACGATCGGGGGCAGAGCGGTGGCGGACATGGTCCTCCTCGCCGGTCGGAGCGGGTCGCCGGGCGCGACCTCCCCGTGCAGACCGGCCCCGCACCACCGACTCATCGGCCCTGCGCGCGGCGTCACGCGCCGTGCGTCGTCACGGGACGATCGACCCGGGGACCGGCGGCACGACGGTGCCTAGGCTGGCCGCGCCCGCGCCGGACGGGAGGGTCCCCGTGTCCACACAGTCCACCGCTCAGTCCCCCGACCAGTCCCCCGACCGGTCCCCCGACCGGTCCCCCGGGAAGGCCGCCGCGCACCATCGGTACCCCGGTCTTCCCGCCGTCATCAACGGCAACGGGGCGGTCGCCCACGTCATGTCGCACGTGTGCGGCGGGGTCATCGGGTACCCGATCACGCCGTCCACCGAGATCTCCGAGCTCTTCGAGGCCGCCAGGGCCCAGGGCGGGCTCAACGTCTGGGGCAAGCACCCGTTCTTCTTCGAGCCCGAGGGCGAGCACTCGGCGCAGAGCGGCGCGCTGGGCGCGGCGCTGACCGGCGGGCAGTTCATCTCCAACGCGTCGTCGAGCCAGGGCATCCTCTACGCGATGGAGTCGCACTACGTCACCGTCGGCAAGAAGATCGGCGGTTTCGTGCTCCAGGTGGCGGCGCGCGTCGTCTCCAAGCACTCCCTCAACGTCATGGCGGGCCACGACGACGTCTACGCCCTGCTGTCGTCGGGGTACACGGTCCTGTTCGGGGCCAACCCGCAGGAGGCCGCCGACCTCGCCGCGATCGCCTACCGCACCTCGGCGCTGTCGCTGATCCCCGTCGCCAACGCCATGGACGGCTTCTCGACGAGCCACATGCTCAGCGAGGCGCTCATGCCGGAGCCCGAGCTGCTCCGCGAGTACCTCGGCGACCCGGCCGGCCGGATCCCGGCGCCGACCGTGGCGCAGGAGATCCTCTTCGGCGCCAAGGGTCGTGTGCACCAGCTGAAGAGCTACCTGGACCGGCACTCCGGCGACCTGCGCCCGGAGCACCTGGCCGCCCTCACCGACTGGCTCGACGCGAACGCGGAGGCCGTCGAGCCCGACGGCGCCGGAGACCTCGTCGAGCAGACGGAGCGCTGGGTCCCCGCTGACCTGCACGCGCAGTGGCGCCGGCAGTGGGTCAACGCGTTCGAGCGCGGCACCCGCCAGCTCGTGCCGGCGCTCGTCGACGTCAACAACCCCGGCCTGACCGGGCCGGTACAGAACCAGCCGGACTTCCAGGCCGGCTCGGTGGACCACCGGACGCACTTCGCCGCCGCCGTCCCGGACCTGGTGCGGCAGGCGATGTCGGAGTACTCCGGGCTCACCGGCCGGACGTACGCCCCCGTGCACACCTACGACTGCGACGACGCCGACTACGTCATGGTCGGGCTCGGGTCGGTGACGGACGACGTCCGCGCCGTCCTGCCGCACCTGCGCGCGCAGGGCCTCAAGGTCGGCCTGGTCGCCGTCAAGCTGCTCCAGCCCTTCCCCGAGGCGGAGGTCGTCGAGGCCCTGCGGGGCAAGAAGGCCGTCACCGTCCTCGAGCGGTCCGACCAGACCGCCCTCACCTCGTTCGTCACCCAGGCGCTCTTCCGGGCCCGGGAGAACGCCCGGACCGGCACCGACCGGCACCCGGGCGTGCCGCCGGCCGACGAGGTGCCGGTGCTGACGACCGCGATCTTCGGGCTCGGCGGCCACGACCTGCAGCCGCGGCACCTCGTCGCGGCGTTCGAGAACATGGCCGCCGGCGCCCCGGCACCGTTGGTGTACCTGGGGTCCCAGTTCTTCGACCCGGGCTCGCGGGGCCGGATGGCCGAGCTCCAGGAGCGGCTGCGGGCGGCGTACCCGGAGACCGAGCTCATGGCGCTGGAGACCGGGCCGAACCCGGTGCTGCTGCCGGAGTCGGCGATCCGGATCCGGTTCCACTCGGTCGGCGGCTACGGCACGATCGCGACCGGCAAGCTGCTCACCGACATCCTCGCCGGCGTGCTCGGCATGCACTCGAAGTCCGCCCCGAAGTACGGGTCGGAGAAGAGCGGCGCCCCGACGAACTACTACATCACCCTGAGCCCCGAACCGGTGCTGCTGACGAACGCCGAGCTCGAGGACGTCGAGGTGGTCATCTCGCCCGACCACCGGGCGTTCATCCACACCAACCCGCTCAAGGGTCTCGTCCCCGGCGGCACGTTCATCCTGCAGTCGAGCCTGAGCAACGAGGAGGTCTGGCGCGAGCTGCCGTCGTACGCGCGCCGGACGATCCGCGAGAAGCGGATCCGGCTGCTCGTCGTCGACGCCTTCAGCGTCGCCCGGCGGCACGCCCCGACCTCGGACCTCGAGACCCGGATGATGGGCATCGCCTTCATCGGCTCGGTCGCCGCGCACGTCGACCGGGTGTCGGCGGGTGCCGCCGAGGAGGTCATCCTCGACAAGGTGCACGCCCAGATCGTCAAGAAGTTCGGTCGCAAGGGCGACGCCGTCGTCGAGGGCAACATGGCGGTGATCCGGGACGGCATCGAGGCCACCCGGGTCGTCGACCTCGACTCCCCTGAGCTGCTCGCCCTCGACGACAAGCCGTTGCCGCGGACGTTGCTGGCCGGCACCGGCGTCTCGGCGTCGATGTGCTCGAGCACGACGGCCGCCGCGTCGAGCGGCCTGTTCGACCCCGCCTACTACGAGGACATCACAGCCCGCCCGTTCCGCGAGGGCACCATCGGCGAGGCACCGGTGTTCCCCGGCGCCGGGCTCTTCATGCCTGCGGGGACGGCGGCCCGCAAGGACAAGGGCCTGTTCCGCAGGACGGTTCCGAGCATCGACGTGAGCACGTGCACCGGCTGCATGGAGTGCGCGCTCGTCTGCCCGGACGCCGCGATCCCGAACACCGTGCACGAGGTGCACGAGCTGCTGCTCGCCGGGATCGCCGCCGTGGACGTCACCGACGCCCAGCGGGAGGCCCTGCGCGGCCTCGTCTACGGGCTCGCCGAACGGGTCCGGGCGGCGCTGCGCACCGACACCGAGGGCCGCCCGTTCCACCGGATCGTGGCGGACGTGGCGGGGGTCGGCGACGACGACCCCGTGCTGGCCCGCAACGTGGCCGCGGTGGTCGAGGTGCTCGCCGGCTTCCCGGTCGCGCGCACCCGGCCGTTCTTCGACGCCCCGGAGAAGGTCTCCCCGGGCAGCGGCGCGCTCTTCGCCGCCACCGTCGACCCGTGGAAGTGCACCGGCTGCCTGGAGTGCATCGAGGTCTGCGGCCCGGGCGCGCTGACGCCGACGGAGCAGGACGACGACGTGCTCGGCACGCTCCAGGCGCGCTTCACGTTCTCCGCCACGCTGCCGAACGCGCCGAGCCGGTTCCTCGAGGGCTCGACGACCCCGGACGGCGACATCAAGCGCCTGCTGCTCGACCGCTCGAACTACTACGCGACGACCGGCGGGCACGGCGGCTGCCGGGGCTGCGGCGAGGTCACCGCGCTGCGGCTGCTCATGTCGGTCAGCCACGCCCTCGGCGCGCAGCGCCGTCGCGCCCATCTGCGCGAGCTGGACGCTCTGCTCCACGGGCTCACCGCCAAGCGGGACGCCCTCGACCCGGCCGACACCACCCGGCGGGAGCGGATCTCCACGATCGTGGCGGCCCTCGAACGGCGGCTGTACCTCTACGAGGCCGGCCCCACCGGGAACGGCCCGGCGTCCACGGTGATCGCGAACGCGACCGGCTGCAGCAGCGTGTACGCCTCGACGATGCCGTTCAACTCCTACACCGACCCGTGGGTGAACAGCCTCTTCCAGGACGCCCAGCCGCTCGCGAAGGGCATCTTCGAGGGCCTGTCCGCCCAGCTCGTCCCCGACGTCCGGATGCTCCGGCTGGCCCGCCTCGAGCTCGAGGACGCCTACCGTGCCGACCTGCACGACCCGCAGCTGGACATGCTCTCCTGGGAGGAGTTCAGCACCGACGAGCTCGGTCTGCTCCCGACGGTGCTGACGATCGGCGGCGACGGCGCGAGCTACGACATCGGGTTCGGCGCGATGTCCCGGATCCTCGCCAGCGACACCCCGATGAAGGTCCTGGTGCTCAACTCCGGCGTGTACTCCAACACCGGTGGCCAGGCGTCGACGGCGAGCTTCACCGGCCAGGACTCCGACCTCGCCCGGTTCGGCAGCGCCGCGACCGGCAAGCACGAGAACCGCAAGGAGCTCGGCCTGCTCGCGTCCTTCCACCCGCACGTGCTGGTCGTCGCGACGAGCACGGCGTTCCAGGCGCACTTCCTGCGCAACGCCACCGAGCTCGTCACGTACACCGACGGCCCGGCCGTGATGGACGTCTACACCCCGTGCGGGTCCGAGCACGGCGTCCCGGAGGCGGCGTCCAACGCGCGGGCCCGGCTCGCGGTCGAGAGCCGGATGAACCCGCTGTTCGTCCACGACCCGCGCCGCGGGGCCTCTCCCGAAGAGGCGTTCTCCGTCGAGGGGAACCCGGACCCGGAGGCGGACTGGACGACGACCACGCTGCAGTACCTCGACGAGAACGGCGACGTGCAGCTCATGACGACGCCGCTCACCCCGGCCGAGTTCGCACTGGGCGAGACCCGGTTCAAGAAGCAGTTCCGCACCCTCGCGGCCGACCTCGAGCCGGTCGCCGTCCCGATCCACGAGTACGTCGACATGCCGTCCGGGCTGCGCGCCGGCACCGTCCCGTTCGTCTGGGCGACCGACGAGGAGCGGCACCTGACGAAGGTCGTGTGCTCGTCGTCCGTCGTCGGGCTCGTCGAGGAGCGGCGCCGCTACTGGCGGACGCTGCAGTTCCTCTCCGGCATGCACGAGACCCGGCTCACCGCGGCGCACCGGGCCGAGCTCCAGCAGCTGCAGGCGCGCTACGAGGAGGCGGTCCGGCTGCGCGAGGCGTCGCTCGACGACATCGCGCGGGCGATGACCGAGCTCGCGTCGTCGACCGCCGTGCCGTCGGCCCCCGCCGCCGCACCGGCCGGCGCGTTCGGCGGCCCGGCCCCGGCGGCCGCCGCCGCGACCGCGGCACCAGCAGGGTCGACCGTCCTGACGGCCGGCCCGGTCTTCCTCGACCCGGCCGACGAGCCGCTCTGCAACGACTGCGGCACCTGCTACCAGGAGCTGCCGCAGTTCTTCCAGAAGGCGACGGTCGTCATCGACGGCGAGGCCCGGACGGTCGCCCGGATGATCCCCGGTGCCGTCGACACGGTCGAGGTCACCCCGGAGATCCGCAAGCGGATCGACCGTGTGCGGGCGAACTGCGACGCGGAGATCATCCGGTGACGGCCGGCCCGCCGCCCGGGGGCCCGGCCGCCGACGCGGTCGGCCCCGAGGACCTGCGGCACTACCTCGACGCCCGCAGCACCCTCGAGCAGACCCGCGCCCGGGTCGAGGTGCTCGAGCACTCCGAGCCGGTGGAGACCTTCAACCGCCAGCTCGACCTGCTCAAGCGGCGCCTCGTCGCCCAGCCGCAGGCCTTCCGCGAGATGTTCATCGCCGACGGCATGCAAGCGGTCGCACTGGAGTTCCGGCAGCCCGAGCTGGGCGACGACTTCGTCCGCGCGATGTGGGCGACCCTGCTCCGCGGCGACGACGCGGCCAAGGTGCTCATGCGGTTCGTGTGGGGCCTCAACCTCGGCATGAAGCGCAAGTTCGTCCGTGGGCTCGACCGCTGCTTGTCCGAGCGGTACCCGATGTTCGACGGGCTGTCCCGGGACTGGCCGGCGGGCAACAGCATCCCGCCGTACATCCGCGACGCGCAGGAGCGCGAGCACGACTTCGGGCTCGTCAACCAGGGGTACCAGGGCTACCTGACCCTCGGGTACACCACCGCCGAGGTCGACCTGTTCGTCTGGTTGGAGGCGTTGCGGGACAAGCAGTGCGAGGAGAAGCCGTGCGAGATCGGCATCCTCCTCGCCGGCCGCCGGGAGCCCAAGGGCGGCTGCCCGGTGAAGATCCACATCCCGCGCGTCCTCGAGCTCGTCGGGACCGGCCGGTTCCGCGAGGCGATGGAGCTCATCGAGTCGGCCAACCCGCTGCCGGACGTCACCGGCCGGGTCTGCCCGCAGGAGCTGCAGTGCCAGGGCGTCTGCATCCAGAACAAGATGCCGATCGCGATCGGCCAGCTCGAGTGGTTCCTCCCCGAGCGCGAGAAGCGGCTGCACCCCGATGCCGCGACGGACCGGTTCGCCGGCCGGCGCGACCCGTGGGATGTCGCCGCGCGGCCGCCGGTGGCGATCGTCGGCTCCGGGCCGTCCGGCCTCATCAACGCCTACCTGCTCGGCGCCGAGGGCTTCCCGGTCACGGTGTTCGAGGCCTTCCACGCGCTCGGCGGCGTGCTGCGCTACGGGATCCCCGAGTTCCGGCTGCCCAACGACCTCATCGACGACGTCGTCGGCAAGATCCGGCTGCTCGGCGGCAAGTTCGTGCCGAACTTCGTCGTCGGCAAGACCGCGACCCTGGAGGAGCTGCGCGCGGCCGGCTTCTGGAAGATCTTCGTCGGCTCCGGCGCCGGCCTCCCGCGGTTCATGAACGTCCCCGGCGAGCACCTGCTCAACGTGATGTCCGCCAACGAGTTCCTCACCCGGGTCAACCTCATGCAGGGCCAGCGGGCGGACTACGAGACCCCGCTGCCGGACGTCGAGGGCAGGCAGGTGCTCGTCATCGGCGGCGGCAACACCGCGATGGACGCCGCCCGCACCGCACGCCGGCTCGGCGGCGAGGTGACGATCGTCTACCGCCGGACGCAGAAGGAGATGCCGGCCCGCGTCGAGGAGCTGCACCACGCCCTCGAGGAGGAGATCGCGCTGTCCGTGCTGCGCTCCCCCGCGGAGTTCCTCGGCGACCCGGCGACGAACTTCGTCACCGGGGCCGTCCTCGACGTCATGGAGCTCGGCCGGCCGGACGCGTCCGGACGACGCAGCCCGGTCGTCACCGGCGCCCAGGAGACGGTGGCCGCGGACCTCGTCATCATGGCGCTCGGCAACGCGGCGAACCCGATCATCAAGGACTCCGAGCCCCGGCTCCACACCTCGAAGTGGGGCACCATCGACCTCGACCACGACGGGTCGCAGGAGACCACGCTGCCCGGCGTCTACACCGGCGGCGACGCCGCCCGCGGCGGGTCGACGGCGATCATGGCGGCGGGCGACGGGCAGGCGGCCGCCCGCGAGATCATCGGTGCGATCGACCTCGAGCCGGCCGCCGTCCGCGAGATGGTCGCGCGGGCCCGGGAGTACTCCGACGTCGCGGCGACCTCGCAGCGGATCCTGCACAAGGCCGAGCTGAGCGACGGGATCGACGAGTTCGTCGTCCGCTCGCCGCTCGTCGCGCACGCCGCGCAGGCCGGCCAGTTCGTCCGGGTGCTGCCGTGGGAGCACGGCGAGCTGATCCCGCTGACCCTCGCCGACTGGGACGCCGACTCCGGGACCATCTGCCTCGTCGTCCAGGGCGTCGGGACGAGCAGCATCGAGATCAACCGGATGGGCGTCGGCGACTCGTTCGCCGGCATCGCAGGTCCGCTCGGCCGCGCCAGCGAGATCCACCGGCACGAGCCGGGGACGACGGTCGTCTTCACCGCGGGCGGCCTCGGCCTGCCGCCGGTGTACCCGATCATGCGCGAGCACCTGCGCGCCGGGAACCACGTCACGCTGGTGACGGGCTTCCGCAGCGCCGGCCTCATGTTCTGGCTCGGTCCGGACGAGCGGGTCGGCCGGCTGCAGGCCGAGTTCGGCGACCTGCTCGACGTCGTCGTCACCACGAACGACGGGACGTACGGCGTGCCGGGCTTCGTCACCGGCCCTCTGGAGCAGATGCTCGAGGCGAACCGGCACGGCGAGGGACGCCGCGTCGCCGAGGTGGTGACGATCGGGCCGCCGCTCATGATGCGTGCGGTGAGCGACCTGTGCCGGCGGTTCGGCGCCCCCTGCGTCGCGAGCCTCAACTCGATCATGGTCGACGCCACCGGCATGTGCGGCGCCTGCATGGTGCCGGTCGTCGTCGACGGCAAGATGGTGCGCAAGCACGCCTGCATCGACGGCCCGGAGATCGACGCCGCCATCATCGACTGGGAGAAGTTCCTCCCGCGGTTCGGTCAGTTCCGCAACCAGGAGCAGCGGAGCCGGGCCCAGCACGGGCTGTGAGCAGGGCGACCACCTCGTCGTCGCCGACCGCGGAGAAGTCGTCGTAGTACTGCCCGACGGAGCCGAACCGTCGCGCCGCCCGCAGGCACACGACCTCGTCGGCACCGGGCACCGCCGTCGAGAGCCCCACCGGGGCCACCGGCACCGCCAGCACGACGGTCGAGGCCCCGAGCGCCCGGACGGCCTCGCACGCGACCCGGGCCGTGGCCCCGGTCGCGATGCCGTCGTCGACGACGACCGCGACGCGGCCTCGCAGGCCCGGACGGGGCCGCCCGCGCCGGAGCCTCCCGACGCGCTCCTCGAGCGCACGCCGTTCGCGGTCCTCCACCGCCCGCCACTGCGCCCGGGTGATCCGCGCCCGCGCGACCAGGACCTGGTCCACCACCCGGAAACCGCCCTCCCCGATCGCGCCCATCGCCAGCTCGGGCTGGGACGGCAGGCCGAGCTTGCGGACGACGACGACGTCGAGCGGGGCCCCGAGGGCGTCCGCCACCTCCGCCGCGACCGGGACGCCGCCCCGGGGCAGCCCGAGGACGACGACATCGCGGCCGCGCAGGTGCTCCAGCCGCCGGGCGAGCCGGCGGCCGGCGTCCACCCTGTCGCGGAACTTCTGCACGGTCGCCGTCAGCTGCGACGGATCTCCGCGTCGACGTCCGCCTCGCTGATGGGCTTGCGCACGAAGGTGTCCCAGAAGCTGAGGACGACCCCCAGGCCCCATCCGCCGATGACCCAGACCGGCCAGAAGTAGCCCCTGCCCGTCAGGGCCCAGACCCCGACGAGGAAGCTGTTGACCACCACGTAGGCCACGAGCCCGGACGTCCAGGCCCGCTTCTTCTCCAGGCGCCTGCGCGCCGCGTGGCGGTCATCGCCCGTTCGCAGTGCCGTGGCACCCGCGGTCTCGGGCATCTCGTCGTCGAACTCGTTCTGCATCGCCGGTCACCTCCGGTACGCCGCGGCGTCCACGACCTGCGGACGCACGCGTCCACCCTCCATCGTCACCGGCGCACCGGGCCGTGACCAGGGGCCAACGGT
This sequence comes from Kineosporia sp. R_H_3, assembly GCF_002198675.1. GTDB lineage: Bacteria > Actinomycetota > Actinomycetes > Actinomycetales > Kineosporiaceae > R-H-3. The sequence continues at coordinate 70,196 of NZ_MWLL01000178.1, forward strand.
CCACGGACGGCGACGAGGCCGCGGAGCGCGTCGATGAGCGGCTGGGCGTGGATCGACTTCAGGACGACGGCGTCGACCCCGGCGTCGAGGGCCTCCCTCGTCCGCGCGGGCGTCAGGTCCGTCGTGTAGATCAGGAGGGCGACGGAGGGGGTCTCGCGCGACAGGGTCCGGCACAGGTCCACCCCGAGACCGTCGGGCAGCCGGTTGTCGATGACCGCGACGCGCGGGAGGTGCCGCACGATGCTCTGCCGGGCGTCCCGCACGGTGCCTGCGGTGTCGAGCACGCGGAACCCGGCCGCTGCGAGCGTCTCGGCGACCATCTCCCGGATGCCCCGGTGGTCCTCGACGAGCACGACGCTCGTCGGCTCCGTGGTCCCGGACGGTCGCACGTCCACGTCGCTCATGACGGACCTCGCATCCTCTGGGTCGACGACGACCGGCGATGCGGGATCTGGGCAGCACGAGTCGAACCCGGCCCACGCTAGGCCGCGACGCGGATGTCCCGGAAGCGACCATTGTCCTAGGCCAGGGCACCGCGAGCGGCGCAAGGTGGCGGGTACGGCGCCGGCGACTTGTTCTCGACGGCCTGCTGGGGTTGACTCGACGACGCCGGTCGCGACGCCGGACATCTGCGATCGGAGCACCATGGATCCTCGGGACGAGACCGGTGCCCGGGTCGGAGAACGTCGGTGACGCCGCCTCGGCGCGAGTCGATCCTCGCCGCGCTGGCCGGAGGCGGAACCGGGTCACTGCCGGAGCGGCTGTGCCGTTCGGCGGCTGCGGAGGTACCGGTGGACGGGGCATCCCTGTCGGTGATGAACCAGACCGTCCCTGCGGGGGCGGTCGCGAGCTCGGACCCGTTGGCTGCACTCCTGGAGGAGCTGCAGTTCTCGTTGAACGAAGGGCCGTGCGTCGACGCCGCCACGTGGCGCCGGCCGGTCCTCGAACCGGACGTCAGGATGCTCCCGGCCGGCCGCTGGCCGGCCCTGCTCGCCCCGCTGGGGGACACCCCGATCCGGGCGGTGTTCGCGTTCCCCCTGCAGATCGGTGAGATCCGGCTCGGCGTCATGGACCTGTACCGCAAGCACCCCGGCCAGCTGTCCGACCCCGAGCTGAACACCGCTCTGGCGTACGCCGACGCCGCCACGAACGTCCTGCTGTCGGGCCGGGGCGACGACGACGACGTCCCGGACCTGCTCCTGGACCCGGTCCGGCACCGGGCCAAGGTGCACCAGGCCACCGGGATGGTCATGGTCCAGGCCGCGGTGACGATCGACGAGGCGTTCAGCCTGCTGGTGGCCCGCAGCTACGCGGAGGACCGGCCCCTCATGGACGTCGCCGACGACGTGGTCGCGCGCAGGATGCGCTTCGCGCCCGTGGTCGCCGACCCGTCGAGAGGGCAGCCGGACCCAGGTGGTGAGGGCAGGGCGCGGTCATGAGCGACGAGCGACCTGACGCAGGGACCTCCACGGCGCGGCGCAGCGCGTCCCGCGAGGAGCAGATCACCGACGCCTTCGTCGCCATCGCCGACACGTTGGTCGCCGGGTTCGACGTCGCCGACTACATGGACGCGCTCGCCACCAGGTGCCGCGACCTGCTGCACGTCGACGCCGTCGGGCTGCTCCTCGCCGATGTCTACGGCCGTCCGCAGGTGGCCGCGACGTCCAGCCACCGGGCACAGCTGCTCGAGGTCTTCGAGATCCAGTCCGACACCGGGCCCTGCGTGGAGTGCCTGCGCACCGGGGCGACGATCGCCGAGGTCGACGCCGAGGGGACCGACCCGGCCGGGACCGGCCGCTGGCCCGAGTTCACCCGGCTGCGGCGCGAGCACGGGTTCGGGTCGGTGTACGCCGTCCCGATGCGGCTGCGCGACGACGTGATCGGGGCCCTGAACCTGTTCCGCACCAGCCCGACCGCGCTCGACCCGATGGACCTGCGCCTCGCCCGGGGGATGGCCGACCTCGCGGCCATCGGTCTGATCCAGGAACGCGCCATCCACGACAGCCGTGCCCTGGCCGCCCAGCTGCAGACCGCGCTGAACACCCGGATCCGGATCGAGCAGGCCAAGGGCGTCCTCGCCGAGCGTCTCGGGCTGGAGATGGACGACGCGTTCGAGGCGATCCGACGCTACGCCCGCGCCCACCACCTGCGCCTCGCGGACGTCACCGAGCAGATCCTCACCAGCACGCTGCAGGCGCCGATGCCCGGCCCTCCGGCGCCGGGCCCTGCGGAGCCGACGCCTTAGCGGGCCGGGCTTCCCGCCCGGGGCGGACGGGTCCTCGGTCCGATGGACGGCGTCCGTCGCCGGCGCGTAAGGTCGACACAGGTGCAGGACGCGCGCGTCCCGGCACCTTCCCCGGAGCCCAGATCACGCTCCGACCCTCGACCTCCCCCGGCTGAGCCGTCCGCGCTGTCGCGCGCCCTCCCGGGTGCTGGTCGACCACGACCGCCGCCGGCAGCGACGCGGGGCCGCCCCCCATGCCCGCTCGCTGCCGGCGGCCCTGTCCCCCGCCACCCCGGTGGTCCGGCGCCGGTGCGCTCCGCCGGTGCCGGCGTGCGCACGTCCAAGGTCCCCGCCCGGGCGGCCCGCCGAGACCGACGATGAGTGGTGAGGTCGGCCGCCGGGACGGGAGGGCCGGATCATGACGTGGGACCTGGGCCTGCGAGGTGCGGGACTGCTGCTTCTCCTGTCGGGGGCGTTCGGCGTCGCCACGCACCTGGTGTGGGGCCGCCCGGCCCCGCGGTACCTGTGGTCGGCCGCCTGGGCGGCGTACGCCGTTCTCGGTGCGCTCGTCAGCGAGTGGTGGTTCGGCTGGGCGACCAAGGAGGATCTCCAGCCGAACGTCGACGGCCTCTCGGTCGACGAGACGCTCCTGCTCGGGGGCGTCGTGCCGTTCGCGGTCGTCGCGCTCGTCCGCGTGGTGGTGCGGCGCCGGTCCCGGACCGCGTCCACCGACCGCGGTCGCGCCGGCGGTCGACGCGCCTGAGCGACTGCGCCGTCCGGCCCCGCCCGGTCAGGAGGCGGCGCGCTCGCGGCCCTCGGCGAAGAAGGCCGCCATGGCGGCGACGTCCGGCAGGTCCTCGACGGGGCGCGCCGCTCCGAACGGCGCGTTCCAGAAGTCGCCCGTGCGCAGCGTCCAGGGGCCGACGTAGGCGTACGGCGAAGGGTGGTAGCCGTCGCCCGGCGACAGGCCGTAGTTGACCTGGTCGAGGGTGATGCCCACGTCGAAGTGCTCCGGCCACAGGATCGGCGACGACTCCGGGGCCAGCACCCGCAGCGCGGCGTCCCCGCGGGCCCAGCAGTCCGCGAGGTGTGCGGCCGCCGCGGCGTCGACGACGACCTCCTCGTCGGGGTCGATGCCCGTGACGTCGGTATAGAGGTCGACGGCGACGCCGACGTCGACCCCTGCGGCATCGGCGAGGCCGCGGTAGGTCCCCGCGAGCGGGACGCTCCCGCCGTCGAAGCGCAGCGTCGTCCCGTCGACGTGCAGCGGCAGGTGCAGCCCGCGGAACCCGCCCGGCGCGACGAGCAGCCGGATCGTGTCGAACCGTCGGTGCTGCGGCCCGGCGACGACCATCTCGGCGACGCCGTGCAGCGAGCGGCGGGTCGTGGCGAGCACGCCCGCGTCGATCTCGGTCCCGGTGCCCATGGTGGTCCTCCTGGAGTCGGTGTAACGATCATGCCCCTCACGGGGACGTCGACGGTGTCGTCCTCCGTCGGTCAGGGAGCGTTACATGAAGAGCACCGCGCACGTGCCGATCGCCCGGCTCGCCGATCTGGTGGACGACGTCCCCGCAGGTGCCGAGGCCGACGGCGTCGAACTGGTCCTCGTGCGCCGCGGCGGCACCGTCCACGTCTTCGAGGGCCGGTGCCCGCACCGGGGGGCGCTGCTCGCCGACGGCCGGGTGCAGGGGCCCGACCTCGTGTGCGGTGTCCACGGCTGGGACTTCCGCCTCGACACGGGCGTCTCGGCGTACGCGCCCGAGGAGAGCATCCACAAGTTCACGGCCTCGGTCGTCGACGGCCGGGTCGTCGTCGACGCCGCCGACCTCGCGGCCTTCCGGGCGGCGCGGCCGGCGCAGCGGCTCGTGCCCACCTACGACCGGCTCTTCGACGACCCCCACCAGGACACCCCGGAGGAGCCGTACGTCTCGGAGATCCATGCGCTCGCGCGCAACGGGTTGAGCGGACCGCACGGCAAGGTCGCGGCGATGGGCGTCCCCCGCACCGAGCTGCCCCGGTGGGACGACCTCCAGGTCCTCACCGCCCAGCTGCACCGTTTTCCGCTGCTGGACGACGCACCCGTCGACACCGCGGTGACGATCGGCCCGGCGGCGGCGCGGCCGCTGCACCTCGACATCCCGGTCTTCGTGTCGGACATGAGCTTCGGCGCGCTCTCCCAGGAGGCCAAGACGGCGCTCGCCCGCGGGGCGGAGGCGGCCGGGACGGCGATCTGCTCCGGCGAGGGCGGCATGCTGCCCGAGGAGAAGGCCGAGTCGTCCCGGTACCTCTACGAGCTCGCGTCGGGGCGGTTCGGATGGGACGAGGCGGTGCTCGACCAGGTGCAGGCGCTGCACCTCAAGCTCGGCCAGGGCGCCAAGACCGGGACCGGCGGCCACCTGCCGGGGAGCAAGGTCGTCGGCCGGATCGCCGACGTCCGCGGCCTCCCGGAGGGCACACCGGCCGTGTCACCGGCCCGGTTCACCGACTGGACGACGCTGCTCGACGCCCGGGCTCTCGTCGACCGGGTCCGGGAGCGCTCGGGCGGGATCCCGGTCGGGGTGAAGATGTCCGCCCAGCACGTCGAGGCGGACCTCGACGCCGCGCTCGACCTCGGTGTCGACTACGTGATCCTCGACGGCAGGGGCGGCGGCACCGGCGCGGCGCCGACGATCTTCCGGGACACGATCAGCGTCCCGACGATGGCCGCGCTCGCGCGCGCCCGGCGGCACCTCGACGTCTCGGGCGCCCGGCACGTCACGCTCGTCGCGACCGGCGGCTTCCGCCGCCCGGCCGACGTCGTCAAGGCGCTCGCGCTCGGCGCGGACGCCGTCGCCGTCTCGAACATCGCGCTCCAGGCGATCGGCTGCGTCGGCATGCGGGCCTGCCACACCGACAACTGCCCGGTCGGGATCGCCACCCAGAAGCCGCACCTGCGCGCCCGGCTCCCCGTGCAGCGGGCGGCCGAGCAGCTCACCCGCTACCTCGGCGCGATGACCGAGCTCATGGTCGTGCTCGCGCGGGCGTGCGGCCACGACTCGTTGAGCGGCTTCACCCCCAGAGACCTCACCAGCGCCAGACGCGACGTCGCCGACCTCGTCGGCGTCTCCTACGCAGGAGTGACCCGATGAGCACCGACCCGACCACCGACGACGGCGCCGGCCGCTGGCACCGGCTGGACGCCGTCCCCGACGAGGGCCGGGTGCAGACCTCGACCGTCGACGGCCGCAGCATCGCGCTGACCCGCTGCCGCGGCCGGGTCGGGGCGCTCGACAACCACTGCCCGCACCAGGGCGGCCCGCTCGGCGAGGGCTCGATCGAGGGCGGTCTGCTGCGCTGCCCGTGGCACGGCTACGACTACGACCCGCTGACCGGCAGGCCGCCGGCCGGGTTCTCGGACGCCGTCCCCGCCTTCCCCGTCGACGAGCGGGACGACGGCACGTACGTCTACCTCCCCGAGCCGCCGGCCCCCGCCCGGACCGTCTCGGACGTCCTCGTCGAGACCCTCGTGGCCTGGGGTGTCGACGTCGTCTTCGGGATGGTCGGGCACTCCAACCTCGGCTTCGCCGACGCGCTGCGGCGCGCCGAGGAGCGCGGCGACCTGCGGTTCGTCGGCATCCGGCACGAGGGCGCGGCGTCCTTCGCGGCGTCCGCGTACGGCAAGCTCACCGGCCGCCCGGCGGCCTGCTTCGCGATCGCCGGCCCCGGCTCGACGAACCTGCTCACCGGGCTCTACGACGCGAAGCTGGACGGCGCCCCGGTACTCGCCGTGAGCGGCCAGGTGCCGTCGAAGGTGCTGGGGCGCGGGGCCTTCCAGGACGTCGACCTGTCGGCGGTGTTCCGCGACGTGGCCCTGTCGACCGTCACCCTCACCAGCGCGTCGAACCATGCCGAGCTCGCGGCGACCGCGGTCAAGCGCGCCGTCGACGGCCGCGGCGTGGCCCACCTCGTGCTGCCCGACGAGGTGCAGGACGTGCCGTCCGACGCAGCCGCGGGCGAGCCCGACGGCCGGCGCGCGCCGCGCGCCGTCCGGCCCGACCCGGCCGCCCTCGCCGCGGCGGCCGACCTGCTGCGGGCGGCCCGCCGTCCGGTCCTCGTCGTCGGCCAGGGCGCCCGGGACGCGCACCGCGAGGTGCGGGCGCTCGCCGAGCGGCTGCGCGCCCCCGTGCTCACGACGTTCCGCGCCAAGGGCCTCCTGCCGGACACCCACCCGCTCGGCGGCGGCGTCCTCGGCCGGTCCGGGACGCCGGTCGCGTCGTGGCTCATGAACGAGGCCGACCTGCTGCTCGTCGTCGGTGCGTCGTTCTCGAACCACACCGGGATCGCGCCGTACAAGCCGATCGTCCAGATCGACGACACCCCCGCTGCGATCGGCCGCTTCGACGCCGTCGCCGTCGGCGTCCTCGGCGATGCGGCGGTCACCGTGGGCGCGCTGGACGAGGCGACCGCGGACGGCGTCGCGGCGCGCGACCAGCGCCCGGACGTCGAGGCCCGGTGGCGGATCTGGCGGGCGGAGAAGTCCCGGCGGGCGCACGACGACCGCGGGCGCGGTGTGCCGAGCGCCGCCGTGTTCGCGGCGCTGGGCACGCACTGCCCGGCGGACGCCGTCATCGCCGTGGACGTCGGCAACCACGCCTACTCGTTCGGCCGCTACTTCGAGAGCGCCGGCCAGCCGGTGCTCATGTCGGGCTACCTCGGCTCGATCGGCTTCGGCTACCCGGCGGCGATGGGTGCGTGGGCCGCGGACCCGGCCCGCACCGTCGTCGCCGTGACCGGTGACGGCGGCTTCGGCCAGTACCTCGCCGAGCTGACGACGGCGGTGAAGCACGGCATGGGGATCAAGCACGTCCTGCTCGACAACGGCACCCTCGGCAAGATCAGCAAGGAGCAGCTCGCCGCCGGCCACCCGGTCTGGCAGACCTCGCTCGTCAACCCGGACTTCGCCCGGTACGCCGAGCTCTGCGGCGCGACCGGGATCAGCGTACGGAGCACCGACGATCTGGACGACGGGATGCAGCGGCTCTTCGAGACCGAGGGCCCGGCGCTGCTGCACGTGCACTCGGACGGCGACCTCGTGTGACTCACTCGCTCCAGACGTAGCTCCCGGCGGGGACGACGAGGACCGGCACAGGCGTGTACCGGAGGATCTTGGTGGCGGTCGACCCGACGAAGACCCGGGCGACCGCGCCGAGCCGGCTGGACCCGATGACGAGGAGGTCGTGGTCCTCCCAGTCGACGGAGTGCAGCGCGCCCTCCCAGCCGTCCCCCCGGGCGACGAAGGTCCGGACGTCGTCGATCCCGTGCTCCCGGCAGAGTGCGACGGCCTCGCTCTGGAGGCCGCCGGCCTGCTCGGCCCATTGGGCCGACACCAGTTCCTCGACGTCCAGCCCCACCTCGGGCGGGTACATCGTGCCCGCACGCGGGACGAACGTGCCGACGTACAGCGGGGCACCGAACCGCCGGGCCAGGTCGCAGGTCGCGGCCAGCGCCTCGCGGGACCGGGCCGTCCCCGCGTAGGCGCAGGTGAGCGACGCGAACCGCTGACCTGGTTCGGCGTGGTAGCCCCGGGGCGCGAGCAGCACGGGCACCGGGGACGAGTGCAGCAGCCGGGTGGCGACGCTGCCGGCGAGCAGCGACCCCTGGACGGCGTCCCGGGCCGACCCCACCACGAGGACGTCGGCGCCGCAGGACTCTGCGGCCTCGATGAGCCCGGCGGCCACCGACGACGACGCGACCCGCAGGAACTCGATCCTGCCCTCGCCGTCGAGGAAGGCCCGGGCAGCGGCCTCGGCATCGGCGGCCACCTGGTCGAGCCACATCCGGAACTCCGCGTCGGGCTCGCGGGACTCGAGGGTGTCGCGGGAGGTGAAGGGCAGCACCGCCACGACGACGAGTTCGCACCCGACGGTGCGCCGCAGGATCGCTGCCAGCTCGAGCGCCTCCGGGGAGTCGCCCGCGGCCCGGTAGGCGATGACGGCCTTCACGGTCCGACCTCTTTGCCGGGCGCGAGGACGGAGTGCGTGCGGGCGTAGGCGAAGTACAGGACCAGGGCCAGCAGGATCCAGAGCCCGACCGCGATCCAGGTCACGGCCGCGATGTTCGTCGCGGCCCACGCGCACGACAGGATCGACAGCACCGGGATGACCGGGCCGAAGGGCAGCTCGAAGCCCTTGCCGCGCAGCTCCGGCCGGTCCCTGCGCAGGACGATGACGGTCGCCGAGACGACGATGAACGCGGCCAGGGTGCCGATGCTCACCAGGTCGAACAGCTTGTCGATGGGCACGACCGCCGCCAGGACCGCGATGAAGCCGCACGTGAAGAGCACGTTCTTGTCGGGCGACAGGCTGCGCGGGCTGACCTCCTTGAACATCTTCGGCAGCATGCCGTCGCGGCCCATGGCGAAGAGGATGCGGGTCTGGCCGTAGATGGTGATGAGGGTGACGGAGAAGATCGAGATCACCGCGCCGGCGGCGAGCACGAGGGCCGGCAGCCGGATCCCCGTGACGTCGGTGAGGATCGCTGCCAGACCGGCCTCCTGGCCCTCGAACCGGTCGAGCGGTTGCGCGCCCAGGGCGCCGACCGCGACGAGGAAGTAGAACAGGGTCACGAGCCCGACCGCGCCGAAGATGGCGATCGGCAGGCTGCGGTTGGGGTCCTTGACCTCCTCGCCCGCGGTCGAGACCGCGTCCACCCCGATGTACGTGAAGAAGATCGCCGGGATCGCCGCGCCCACCCCCGCCAGCCCGTAGGGCAGGAACGGCGTCAGGTTCGCGGAGTCGAAGGCGGTGAACGAGATGGCGATGAACATCGCGAGCACGCCGAGCTTGACCATCACCATGATCGCGTTGGCGCGCGCCGACTCCTTGGCCCCGCGGAGCAGGAGCAGGCAGCACATGCCGACGAGGACGACGGCCGGCAGGTTGACGATGCCGGGGTCGTCGGCCAGGGCACCGGCGTTCAGGGCGTGCGGGATCTCCCAGCCGAACGCGTCGTTGATGAACGAGTCGAAGTACTCGCCCCACCCGACCGATGTTGCGGCGCCGGCGACCCCGTACTCGAGGATCAGCGCCCAGCCGACGAGGTAGGCGGGGAGCTCACCGAGCGACGCGAACGAGTAGGCGTAGGCGGATCCGGAGACCGGGATCTTGGAGGCCACCTCGGCGTAGCACAGGGCCGTGAGCGAGACGATGAGCCCCACGAGCAGGAACGTCAGCAGCACGCCCGGACCGGCCTCAGGGACGGTCACGGCCATGACGAAGAAGATCCCGGTCCCGATCGTCGCCCCGACGCCGATCATCATGAGGCTGAACATGCTCATGGTGCGTTCGAGCGTGGTGTCGCCGGCCCGCGACCCGAGCATCGCCGCGACGGACTTGCGACGCAGCAACGACGTGCTGGCGGCCTGTCCGCTACCAGTGTCCATGGGAACCCCCGGTCGGTCAGGACGCTGCGGCCGGCAGGCCGACCCCGGTCACTGTGTCAGCAGCACGACGTCGTTGGGTAGCCCCTCGTGGATCCGTCCGGGTAGCCTCGGTGCACCCCGTTACCGGCGGAGGTGCTGCGATGGACGGCACGGCTGCGGACGTCGGGATCATCCTGCTCGTCGTCGGGCTCCGGCTGGTCGTTCCGCTGTTCGTCCCGGTCTTCCCGCTGCCCGCCATCGTCGCCTGCCTCGTCATCGACGGCGTCGACCAGACGGTCTTCCAGACCCAGCTCTCCCCGCCGTTCTGGGCCCAGGTCGAGAACGGGTACCAGGGCTACGACAAGGCGCTGGACGTCTACTACCTCTCCGTCGCCTACGCAGCCACGCTGCGGAACTGGACCAATCCTGCGGCAGTGGTCTCCGCGCAGTTCCTGTGGCTCTACCGACTGGCCGGTGTCACGCTGTTCGAGCTCGTCCACGACGCGGGCGAGCCGGCCTCCTGGCGATGGCTGCTCCTGGTGTTCCCCAACACGTTCGAGTACTTCTTCATCGCCTACGAGGCGATCCGGCTGCGATGGGACCCGGCGCGGATCCCCGGCCGGGCGGTCGTGGGACTGGTCGTCGCGATCTGGGTGCTCGTGAAGCTGCCGCAGGAATGGTGGATCCACGTGGCCCGGCTGGACTTCACCGACGTCGCGGCGGCCAACGCCTGGGTGCTGCCGGTCCTCGGGCTCGCCGTCGCCGGCCTGTGCGCCGGCGGCTGGTGGGCGGTGACGCACCGGCTGCCGCCCGCGGACCACCCCCCGTCGCTCCTGGCCCCGCCGCTGCCGGAGGAACTCGACACCGCTGCGGAGCGCAGCGCCTTCCGGGCCCTGAACTGGCGGATGCTCGACGCCAACCTCGCGCAGAAGGTGGCGCTCGTCGGGCTGGTCTGCATCGACTTCGCGCAGATCCTTCCGGGCTCGACGATGACCCCGCTCGACACCGTGGTGTCGGTCGGTGTGCTGCTCGTCGTGAACTCCGCGGTGGGTCTGGCGCTCGCGCGGCGCAGCCGAAGCATCGAACGGACGGCACTGGCGTTCCTCGCCGTCTGCGGCCTCAACGCCCTCACCGTCGCCGCTGCCAGCCTGCTGAGCAGGCACTTCCACCTGGACCACGCGCTGTTCTTCGTCCTGCTCATCTCGCTGATCGTCGTGCTCTACGACCGGTACCGGCCCGTGCGGGACCTGCGGATGGCCCGGGCGGGAGCCGTGACGGCGTGAACCGCCCGCTGAGCGGCGCACGGACGCTGCGCTGCGCGGGCGCCGCTGCGGTGCTGCTCACGCTCTACGCCCTCTCGCCGACCCCGCGGGGCTGGCGGGCCTCGGTGGTGACCCTGGCGATGTTCGGTGCGGCGCTCGTGCTGCTGGCGCTCTACCTGGGCGTGCTCCTGCGGTGGCGGCGCGGGACGCGGTCCGTCGACCCGGGTGCGGTCGCGGAGTCCCTCGTCCTCGTGGTGCTCGGGGCCGTGCTGGCGTTCTCGCTCATCTACCTGCGGCTGGCCCAGGTCCCCGGCCAGTTCGAGGGGCTGCGGACGCACACGGACGCGCTCTACTTCACGGTCACCACGCTGACCACCGTCGGGTACGGCGACATCCACCCGGTCGGCCAGGTGGCCCGCGCGCTCGTCACCGCGCAACTGGTCGCGAACGTCGTCCTGCTCGGTGCCGTCGTCCGGATCGCGAGCGGGCTGCTGGCCGCCGGGCGCCGCCGGGCCGCCGAGCAGGAGGACGCATGAGCCGACCCAGGACCGCGCTCGACGTCGAGGGCCGGGCGGCCGTGGGAAAGGCCGCACGCCAGGCGGTCCCGCTCGCGGCCCATGCGGGCTGGGCGCCGCCGTCGACCCGGATCGACCCCTACTACGTCCGGCTGCGCGACTGGAAGGGCTCGGCCGACACCGACCGGATGCTCGTGCCCGGCCTGAGGCTCTACGCCCGCCTCTGCGGAGGAACGCTCGCGCGGGCCCACGCCCGCTCCGGGGACAGGGTCGGCATCGGGGTCTGAAGGGCACAGACCCCGTTTGCCGGCGGCCGCGCCGCGTCCGCTGGCGACGGCTGCGCCGCCCCGGGCAGGATGGGCGACCCACTCACGAGCGAACAGGGCACCGGAGGCACCCCCGGTCACCCGGCGAGGAGGAACCATGGCGTCGTTCACCCGGTCCGACGACCTGCGGGGGGCGCGGTTCGTCGACGCGGACCTGCACGGCGCCCGCTTCGTCCGGGGCGACCTGTCCGGTGTCGTCATGCGCGGCGTGGACGTGAACGGCGCGGACATCGACGCGCCGTGGCTGCTCGACGGCGAGGGCTCGCTGCTCGTCAACGGCGTCGACGTCGCCCCGCTCGTCGACGCCGAGCTCGACCGCCGGTACCCCGGCCGCGCCGACCGTCGCGCGGCGGACCCGGACGGCCTGCGCGCCGCCTGGGCCGCGCTCGAGCGCACCTGGGCGGCGACGGTGGACCGCGCGGCGTCGATGCCGGCGGGCACCGTCGACGTCTCGGTGGACGGCGAGTGGTCGTTCGCGCAGACGTTGCGGCACCTCGTCATGGCCACGGACGTGTGGCTGCGGCGGGCGGTCCTGGAGGTCGAGCAGCCGTACCACCCGCTCGGCCAGCCGAACGTCGAGTTCGAGGCCGACGGCAACGACATGTCGGTGTTCTCCACCGAGGTGCCGTCGTTCGCCGAGGTGCTCGAGGCCCGCGCCGGGCGCGTCGCCATGGTCCGCGACTTCCTCGCCGCCGTCACGCCCGACGACCTCGCCGTGACCCGCAGGAACCCGTGGGCGCCGCAGTACCCCGAGACGACCCTCTCCTGCCTGCACACGATCCTCGAGGAGGAGTGGGAGCACCACCGCTACGCCGTCCGCGACCTCGACGCGCTCGAGGCGCCGCCCGCCTAGACCCCGTGCCCGCGCGGGCCACGGCTCCGGATGTCGTCCGGGCCCGGGCCGCCGATGATGGGGCGGTGCCGACCCTCCCCGCGATCCCCCCGGAGCGGCCCGGCGTGGTGGCCTGGGTGCGCACCCACCTCGGGCACCTCACGTGCGACGAGCCCGCCGCGTCCCCGGTGCGCGGCGGTCAGGCCGCGGCGGACGTGGCGCTGGCCGGGCTCGACGTCACCGGGTACGCCGCGCGCCGCAGCACCGTGCTGCCCGGGCACGCCCGCGGGGCCACCGGGCTGTCGCCCTACATCCGGCACGGGATGCTCCCGCTGCCCGCGGTGTGGGACGCCGTCGCGGCCGCGCCGCCGCGCGACCGGGCGAAGTTCCGGGACGAGCTGCTGTGGCAGGAGTACGCGCGGCACGTCTACGCCCGGCTCGGTCGTGCGCTGCGGCGTCCGCTGCGCTACGCACCGCCGGTCCCGGACGTGCCGTGGGAGGGCGAGCCGTGGCGGCCCGACCTGCCGTGCCTCGCGACCACGACCGCCGAGCTGCGGGAGAAGGGCTGGCTCGTCAACCAGACCCGCATGTGGCTGGCCTCGCAGCACGGGGTGCGTGCCGGGCACGACTGGCTCGAGGGCGCCGACGAGATGTACCGGCACCTGCTCGACGGCTCCCCGGCCGCCAACCTGCTGGGGTGGCAGTGGACCGTCGGCACCGCGACCGGCCGCCCCTACGGCTTCAGCCGGTGGCAGGTCGAGCGGCGTGCCCCGCAGCTGTGCCGGGCGTGCCCGCTGTCGGCGGCCTGCCCCGTGGAGGACCGGCCCGCGGCCGGGGCGGCGCTGCCGGCCGACCCCCGGCTGTCGGGCGGCACCACGGACGCCGGGCCGCACGAGCCGCTGGTCCACGGCGCCCCGGAGGCGGTCTGGCTCACCGCGGAGTCGCTCGGGGACGCCGACCCGGCCCTGGCGGCGCACCCTGACCTGCCCGCGGTCTTCGTCCTCGACGAGCCGCTGCTGGCCCGGCTCCGGCTGTCGGGCAAGCGCCTGGTGTTCCTCGCCGAGACGCTGGCGGAGCTCGGCGCGGAGGTCCGCCTCGGCGACCCCGCCGTCGAGCTCGCCGGCCGGCCGCTCTCCGCGACCTGGACGCCGGTGCCGGGCTGGAAGCGCCGGGCCGCCGCGCTCGACCTCGTCGCCCTCCACCCGTGGCCCTGGCTGCGCCGCCCGGGCTCCGGGTCCCTGCAGTCGTTCAGCGCTTGGGTCCGGCGATGAGCCCCGCCCCGCCGAGCAAGCCGTGCGCCGTCTGCGGCCGCACGATCACCTGGCGCAGGAAGTGGGCCCGGGACTGGGACCAGGTGCGGTACTGCTCCGACGCCTGCCGCCGCGCCGGGGTGCGCCCCGTCGACACCGCTCTCGAGGAGGCCGTCTTCAGGCTGCTCGCCGCGCGACCCGCGACGGCGACGATCTGCCCGTCGGAGGCCGCGCGGGCGGTCGCCGCGTCGTCGGCACCGGCCGGGGCGCCGGCCGCCGACGACGCGTGGCGGGCGCTCATGGAGCCCGCGCGCGCAGCGGCACGGCGGCTCGTCGTCCGGGGCGAGGTCGAGATCACCCAGGGCGGACGCGTCGTGGCCGACCCGTCGCACGCCAAGGGTCCGATCCGGATCCGCAGGCGCCGCACGGGCTGATCTGCCTGACCTGCCTGATCTGGCTGACCGGGTCAGTGGTGCCGTGCGCGGTGCGCCGCCAGCACGTCGAGCCCGAAGTCGGTGTCGGGGTCGCGCCACACCGAGTGGGCGTGGTTGGCCCCGCGCTGGGTGTTGTCCCACTCGACGAGCAGGCCCGGCGCCTGCAGCCGGTAGTAGTGCGGCTCACCGGGTTCGAGGGAGCCGGCCCACGCGACGTGGACGACGTCCAGGGCCGCGGCGTCCTCGTGCCAGGTGGGCGCGACGGCGTCCGGGACCCGCCCGAAGTACGTCCCCAGCAGGGCCCGCACGAGGTCCTTCTGCTCGGCGTCGAGGTCGGCGACGGCGACCCCCTTCGGCACGCTCGTGTACTCGACGGCCCGCAGGTCGGCCTCCTCGAACCCGGCGGCGGCGTCGATGGCGTCGCTGAGGACCTGGAGCCGGGCCGCCTCGGCCGGGTCGGGGAACCGCTCGTCGCGCCAGATGCCGGACAGCGGCACCTGGCGGTCGCCGTCGGCGACCCGCGTCCGGTTCGCCGTGACGAGGTCGGGGGGCGCCTTGGGCAGCAGGACCGCCCGCGCGCGCAGGTCCGCGGGCATGGACCGCACGAGGTCGCGGCCGAGGTCCTCGACGCGGGCCAGCGGGCGGTGCAGCGCGCCGCCGAGCAGCGGCGACACGGCGGGGTCGGCGCCGACGAAGCAGGGCGTCGTGGCGACGAGGGCGCCGTCCACCACGAGGTAGTTCAGCGAGACGTGGTGCCCGCCGAAGCGCCACCCCCAGGGCTGCGTCCCCCCGGGCTCGCCGAAGACGCGCAGGTAGTACAGGTGCGGGTCGCGGGCCCGCTCCCGGTCGAACCGGGTGACGAACCCCTCCACGTGGTCGAGGACGTTCTCCAGCCCCATGGTCAGGGCGACCGTCACGTAGCCCGCGGTGGACAGCCCGGTCGCGACGAGCCGCATGGCCGCGCGCTGCTGGGCGGGGCGCTGCCCGTGGAAGGTGAGCCCGCCGTGGTCGGTCGGGGTGTAGAACCAGCGCCGGCGCTCGGCGTCCGTCGCGTCGTCCGCGGGGACTGCTCCGCTCGCGAGCTCGCGCTGCGCGGCGTCCAGGGCGTCCAGCCAGGCCGCGGCGGCCTCGGCCATCCTCCCCGCCACGTCGCGGCGGGCGGTCAGGTCCACGGCTCGGTCGGCGGCGTTCATCGCCGGCTCCCCTCGTCTGGCGTCGGTGCGTGACGCGGATCCGGTGCCGGCGCATCGTCGGCGGGCGGCGCGGGCGTCGTCCCGCGGATGGCGGCCATGACCTGACGGTAGGCCCCCCGGTCGACCCTGGCGTCGACGAGCAGCGGGCCGCGGGGCACCTGCGCCAGCAGGGCCCGGATCCCGGCGGCGTCGGTGGCGACGCCCGCCGGTACGCCCATCCCTCCGGCGACCGCCGCGAAGTCGGTGCGGCGGTAGGCGACCGGGCGGGTGTCCACGACGCCCGGCGACCGTTTGAGCTCGATGAGGCTCAGGGTCGCGTCGTTGAAGACGACGACGGCGACGTCGAGGTCGAGCCGTGCGACGGTCTCGAGCTCCGCGAGGACCATCCCGAGACCGCCGTCCCCGACGAGGCAGACCACCCGGCCGCCCGGCCGGGCGAGGGCGGCACCGATCGCGGCGGGGAGCGCGAAACCCATGGTGGCCAGGCCGTTCGAGATGAGCACGTGCGCCGGCCGGTCGGTCTGCCACAGCTCCATCGCGACGAGCATGTGCGCGCCGGCGTCGACCGTCACGGGCACGTCGCCGAGCTCCTCCTGCACCGCGCGGACGACGTCCTGGGGGCGCAGGCCCGGGGCCGGCGCGTCGAGGGCCCGCCGGCCCGCCGCGAGCGCGCCCGCCCCGGCGCCGGCCGGCCACGTCGAGACCAGGTCCGCCAGCAGGGGGAGCAGCGCCGTCGCGTACTCGCCGACGTGCACGAGCGCGCGGCCGCCGAAGTAGGCGGTGGCGACCGGGTGGCGGTGGAGCAGGACGACGTCGGCCGGGTACGGCCACGGGCCGGGCACCGGCTCGACCGGGTCCACCCCGACGCCGACGACGAGGTCCGCCTGCTCGAGCAGCGGGGCCTCGATCCGGGCTCCCGTGAACAGCCCCGCGTAGCCGTGCCACGACTCGGGGACAGCGCCTTTGGCCTGGTAGGTGGTGAGCACCGGACAGCCCACGGCCTCGAGGACGGCGCGCAAGGGGGCACCGAGGTCGGCGGCGTCCAGCCCGACGACGACGACGGGGCGGCGGGCCCGGGCGAAGGCGGCCCGGACGGCGTCCGGACCGTCGCCGTTGCCCTCGGTGTCGTCGTCCGTGCGGACCGGATCCACGACGGGGTCCCCGGGGACCGAGGGGTCGAGCGCCAGGTGGACGGCGCCGGCCGGGGGCCGCCGGGCGAGCGCCGCGGCGGCCATGACGTCCTTGTACGGCGCCCGGGAGCCGAGCAGGCCGCTCCACCGGGTCAGCGGCGCCGACATCGCCACCTGGTCGAGCCGCTGGTGGGCGGTCCGCTCCGCCTGGTCCTGCGGGACCGTGTCGCTCAGCAGGAGCAGCGGGTAGCGGTCGAGGCTCGCCTGGGCGAGGCCGTTCACGGCGCTCGTCACCCCCGGCCCGCGGGTGACGACTGCCGCGCCGACCGTGCCCGTGAGCCGCCCGTGGACGGCGGCCATGACGCACGCGGCGGACTCGGTGTGCGCGAGCACGAAGTCGAGCCCCAGTGCGGCGGCGGCGTCGATGAGCTCGAGGTTCGCACCGCCGCCCGGCACCCCGAACAGCCGGCGGACACCGGCGTCGTGCAGCGCGTGCGCCACGTCCGCGGAGAAGCCGCTGCCCGTCATCCGTCCGTCCCTTCCGGCGCGCCCCCGGTCGGGCCGCTCGCGCCGGTCGTCGCGCGGGCGGCGAGGACCTCGTCGGTGTGCTCGCCCAGCAGCGGTGCCGGCCGGAAGGGCGCGCTCGGCGTCGCCGTGAACTTGATCGCCGAACCGGCCACGGTCACGGTCGACCCGCCGGGATGGGGCAGCTCGACGAGCATCTGCCGGGCCCGGGCGTGCGGGTCGTCGAGGATGTCGGCCGCGGACGCGACGGGGCCGCACGGGATCCGCCCCCCGAGCACCCCGACGACGCCCTCGGTCGTCAGGGCCCGGCTCCAGTCCTCGATGTGCCGGTAAACCTCACCGGCCCGGGACAGCCGGTCCTCGTTCGTCGCGTAGCGCTCGTCGGTGCCCAGCCCGGGGCGGCCCATCAGCTCGGTGAGCAGCCGCCAGTGGTGGTCCGAGGGCGCGGCGACCGTGACGAACCCGTCGCCGGTCGCGACGACGCCGTACGGGCACAGCAGCGGGTGGGTGTTGCCCTGCGGACGGGGCGGCACCCCGGTGATGGACTGCTGGTAGACCACGCGCTCGCAGAGCGAGAGGACGGCGTCGTACATGGCGACGTCGACGAGCTGGCCCTCCCCGGTGCGTTCGGCGTGCCGTACGGCGGCGAGCAGGCCGACGGCGGCCAGCACCCCCGGGAAGATGTCGCCGACGCCCGGTCCGACCTTCGTCGGGTGGTCGGCGTCGCTGCCGGTGATCCCCATGAGCCCGCCCATCGCCTGCGCGACGATGTCGAAGGCGGGCCAGGTGGCGTACGGACCGGCCCCGGTGCGCGGGTCCCCGAACCCCCGGACGCACACGTAGACCAGGCGCGGGTGCCGCGCGTGCAGCGTCTCGTAGTCGAGCCCCAGCCGCTCCATGACGCCGACCCGGTAGTTCTCCACGACGGCGTCGGCGCCGTCGAGCAGCCGGTGCAGGCCGGCCCGGCCGTCCTCGGTCTTGAGGTCGAGGACGACGCCGCGCTTGTTGCGGTTGACGCTCGCGAAGTAGCCGCCGTAGCCGCCCTCGACCGGTGCGCCGCCGGTCGCGGCCGGGTGCGGCCCCCAGGCCCGGGACACGTCGCCCTGGGGCGGCTCCACCTTGACGACGTCGGCGCCGAGGTCGGCCAGCACCATCGTGCAGAACGGCCCGGACAGGACCTGGGTGAGATCCACGACGCGTAGACCGTTCAGCGGACCCGTCACACCCGTGGCCCCAAACTGTCGACAGTTGACGGCATCCGCGATGCTAACCCGCGGCCAACTCCTTCGGAAGTCTCGACTTTGGATCAGCCACCTCATTAGCCTTCCTCGGAACTGTCGGCAGTGTGGCCGGCACCGGGACGGAGGACCCAACGGCGATGTCGTTCACCGTGGCGAAGTTCAAGGACGTGCCCGAAGGCACCCAGGCGGGGCAGTTCACGGTCGGCGACCGCGAGCACGCGCGCAGCCTGTCCGACCTGGACCCCATCTACCGGCAGCTCATCGACGAGCCGGTCACGGCGACGATCGCGGTCATGGGCAGCACCGGCCGCCCCAACCTGACCCCGGTCTGGTTCGACTACGAGGACGACACGATCCTGCTGAACCTCGCCACCCACCGCAAGAAGGTGGACTGGCTCCGGGCGAACCCGCAGGCGACGTTCCTCCTCATGAACCCGCAGAACGCCTACCACTGGTTGAGCATCAAGGGCACCGTCACCCGCGAGGTCTCCGAGGACGACCCGGTCGAGGGCCCACGGGTCGCCGCCCAGCTGAACCGGATCTTCAAGAAGTACACCGGCGGTGACGTCTACGCCCTGCGGGACCCGTCCTTCGAGGAGCGCCGCGTCCTCTTCGAGATGAGCGTCGACTCGGTCGCCACGTTCGGCCGGCCCTGAGGTCGCGGTCGCCGTCGGGCCGCCCATGGAGCACGCACCGCAGGTCGTCGTCGTCGGCGGTTCCATCGGGGGCCTGACCGCGGCCTGCGTCCTGCGCGACGCAGGCTGCGACGTCGACGTCTACGAGCGGTCCGGCAGCGCCCTGACCGCGCGCGGCGCCGGCATCGCCGCGCTCGAGCAGACGCTGCGCTACCCGGTCGGGCGGGCCGGCGTCCCGATCGAGCAGTTCTGCTCGACGACGGGGTGGATCCGGTTCCTGCGCGCCGACGGGAGCGTCGCGCACGAGCAGGAGCACCCCTACGTCTTCTCGTCGTGGAACGCCGTCTACGGGACGCTCCTGGCGGCCTTCCCGGCGCAGCGGTACCACCTCGGCCACGAGATGGTCGGCTTCGAGGACGACGGCGAGCGCGTGCGGGTGACGTTCGCCGACGGGCAGGTGCGCACGGCCGACCTGCTCGTCTGCGCCGACGGCATCTCCTCGGCGTCGCGGCGCCGGCTGCTGCCGCGGGCCGCCCCGCGCTACGCGGGGTACGTCGCCTGGCGCGGGGTCCTCCCCGAGGCAGACCTCGACGCCGCGACGTTCGACCGGCTGCACGACGCCCTGACGTACCAGCAGGTCCCGGGCGGGCACATCCTCGTCTACCCGATCCCCGCCACGGACGGCTCGGTCGGCGTGGGCCGGCGGCTCATGAACATGGTCTGGTACCGCAACGTTCCCGAGGACCGGCTGGCCGACGTCCTCACCGACCGCAACGGCGAGCGGCGACCGGTCTCGCTCCCGCCCGGGCTGGTCCGCGACGAGCCCGTCGACGAGATGCGCGAGCAGGCGCACGAGCTGCTCGCCCCGGCCGTCGCCCGGTTCGTCACGGCCGTTCGGGAACCGTTCATCCAGGCCGTGTTCGACCTGGACGTGCCGCGGATGGCCTTCGGCCGGGTCTGTCTCCTCGGCGACGCCGCCTTCGCCGCGCGCCCGCACGCGGCCGCCGGGACGGCCAAGGCCGCCGAGGACGGCTGGGTGCTCGCCGAGGAGCTGGTGGCCCACGACGGCGACGTGCCCGCCGCGCTAGGTTCCTGGGAGCAGCGGCAGCTGCGGCTCGGCAGCGACCTCCTGGCACGCACCCGGGCCATCGGCGACACGTCCCAGTTCGGCGGCGGCCTGACCCCGGGTGACCCGGGCCTGATCTTCGGGCTCTACGAGCCGGGCCGGTGACGGGGAGGAGCGGAGATGGTCGGCGCGACGCGCCCCCGGAGCAGACCGGCGGTCGCCCTGCACCCCGGGATGCGCGGGTCGACGCAGGTCGTCCACGACGACCTCCGCGCCCGGATCCTCTCCGGTGAGCTGCCCGCGGGCAGCGAGCTGGCCCAGGCCAGGGTCGCCGCCGACTACGGCGTCAGCCGCGGGCCCGTGCGGGAGGCCTTCCGCATGCTGGAGCGCGAGGGCCTGCTCGCCTCCCAGGTGAACCAGCGCTGCCATGTCATGCCGATCTCCCTGACGGACGTCGAGCACGTCTACGCGCTCCGGGTCGCGAACGAGTCGCTCGCGCTCACCGTCAGCGTGCCGCGGATGACGTCCGACGAGCTGGCGACGATGGAGGGCCTGCTGCCGGCCCTGTCGGACCCGCGCAGCCAGGACTTCGACACCTGGGAGAGCCGGCACCAGCAGTTCCACGCCCTGCTCGTGCACCACGTCGAGCCGCCCATGCGGCAGGTGCTCGCGCAGTGGGCCGACCACACCTCCCGGTACCGGCGGGTGTACCTCGCCGACGAGACCGGCGGGTGGTCCCAGGGCGCCCGCGAGCACGCCCAACTGCTCGAGCACTGCCGGAACGCCGACGTCCCCGCCGCGGGGCGTCTGCTGGCGCAGCACCTGTCGCGGGCCGCCGTGACGCTGCTCGCCTCCATGGACCCGGGGTACGAGCCCGCGCTCCTGCGGGCCGCCGTCCGGCAGGTGGTGGCCGCGGCGGACGCCGCCGCGCAGCAGGGCGACGACCGCCCGACCCGTCGCCGGCTGCCGACGGCCGGAGCCTGACCGGTCGCTCCTGCAGGCGGATGCTCGAACATACGTACGGATCTGCGCTACCGTGGAGGCAGGGTCGAGCCGTTCCAGCGTCTTCCGTGGAGGTCCTCGTGCCCGCCGTCCCCCGCTTCCGCCGTACCGAGCCCACCGGGCCGGTGACCAGGGCTCCCGAGCCGATCCCGGTCCTCGCGACCATCCGCTGGCACGCCGGTCACGCCACCGAGGAGCAGGCCCTCGCGGTCGCCTGGACCCGGAACGCCGTCGAGGTCACCTGGACCGACCCGTGGGGCGCCGAACGCACCGACTGGGTCGAGGCGAGCGACGTCCGCCGCCCCGGCGAGCCCGCCAGGGCCGTCGAGAACCCGGACCGGCCGCCCCGTTCGAGCGGGCGCCGTCCGCGGTGGTGACGCAGGGGCCGGTTGTCGATCTCCAGACGTGACCCCGATCACACTTCTCTGGCATCTCGACGGCCCGGGGTCCGACTCGGATAAGGCGACCGGAGCACAGCCGGATCGTCTCCGTAGTGACGGCAGCACGCAGTGTCGCTAAGTCCGGTTCGTCCCCTCGTGTCGTCGATCATGGGCCTCGATGATCGCGCCTAGGATGTCCGAGTTAACCGTTCCCGAGCGGGAGAGAGTTCGTGTCCCGAGGCCGTCACCGCGTGGAGCCCGTCAAGCGCTCGCTCCCGCCGATCCCGCGTCTCCCGCGTCTCCCGCGTCTCCCGCGTCAGCTGCCCCGCCCGTTCGTCGCCGCCGGTGTCGGCACGGCGCTGCTCGGCGTGACCCTGGGCGTCACCCTCTGGCCCGACACGAGCACGGGGCCGACGGTCCAGACCGTCGTCGCCGGCGAGCAGGACGCCCTCCGCGCCGCCGACGCCCTCCGGGCCGCGGCCGCACTGCGGACCGAGGAGCGGACGAGCCGGGACCGGCCCGCGTCGCCCGCGCCGACGGCTCCCACCGCCACCCCGAAGGCCACCCCGACGCCCGACCCGGTGCCGGCCGTCGTCCGGAAGATGTGGGTCGAGACCCAGGTCAACGTCCGCTCCGGGCCGTCGGCGAGCACGGACCGCATCGGCAGCCTGAAGGCGCTCGCGCGGGTCGGCGTCACCGGCGAGACGAAGAGCGGCTGGACCCAGGTCGTGACCGACGGCCGCGCCGGATGGGTCCGGTCCACGTACCTGTCGAAGACGAAGCCCACGCCGAAGCCGAAGAGCGCGGCCAAGGGCGTGTCGAACGCCTCCTGCTCCATCAGCACGAGTATCGAGGCGCACCTGTCGTCGAACGCCCGCGCCGTGTACCGCGCCGTGTGCGCCGCCTACGGCAGCTCGGTGTCGTCCTTCGGCGGCTACCGCGCCGGGGACGACGGCGACCACGGCAGCGGCCGGGCCGTCGACATCATGGTGTCCGGCGACCCCGGGTGGACGATCGCCCGCTACGTCCAGGCGCACGCCCGCGAGCTCGGTGTCACGTACGTGATCTACCAGCAGCAGATCTGGATGGCCGGCAACCCGACCAGCCAGTGGAAGGGCATGGAGGACCGCGGCAGCCGGACCGCGAACCACTTCGACCACGTGCACGTCAGCGTCTCGTAGCGTCGTCCAGCGCGAGGTTCAGCCGGAGGACGTCGACCGTGGGCTCCCCGAGGAACCCCAGGGCGCGAGGGCGCGTGTTCGCGTCGACGAGCGTCAGCACCTGGTCGACCGTGAGCCCGCGGGCGGTCGCGACCCGTGCCGCCTGAAGCCGGGCGAAGGCGACGCTGATCCCCGGGTCGAGGCCGCTCGCGCTCGCGGTGACGGCGTCGGCCGGCACGGCCGGGGACGCCGGCGCGTCTCCCCGGACGGGGGTGACCACCGCCCCCGCGTAGTCGGCGCCCGGCTCGGCGCACTCGACCCGGGCTCCCTCGTACGTCGCGACGAACGGCGTGGCGGGGCAGGCCTCGTTGAGGCTGACGGCCCGGGTGACCGGTCCGGTGAGACCGTCCCGGTGGAAGACGCCGAGCACCGCACCGACGCCCCCGGTGGTGCAGAAGGGACGGCGTCCGTCGACGCCCTCTCGGGTACCGATCTCGAGGCTGCGCGCGCAGACCCGGGTGAGCAGGCTCTGCGTGCCGGTGTCCCCGGCGACGGCGGGGTCGGGCAGGGAGTCGACGACGCTCTCCGGACCGAGGTTGGACGCGCCCGACGCGAGCGGGTCGTAGCCGTCCCCCGCCGCGGACGGTCGGGACTGGAAGTACCGCGGCAGCGCGGCGCCGTCCGCGTCGGTGAACGACTGCCCGACGAGGGCGCTGCCGACCGTGCGGCCGTCGTGCGTGAGGAGGCTGCCGCCGGCCCGGTCGCGCAGGCCCGGGACCTGCGCGAGGAGCGTGACGAGCAACGGGTAGGCGACCCCGAGGAGCAGGGTCAGGACGAGCAGGGCCCGCAGTGCTGCGGAGTACTGGGCGATCCAGGGGACGCGACGCATCAGGAGATCCTCACGGGGGCTCAGGAGAGCCCGGGGACGAGGGCGACGAGGAGGTCGATGACCTTGATGCCGACGAACGGGGCGACGACGCCGCCGAGCCCGTAGACGAACAGGTTGCGGCGCAACAGGTCGGCGGCGCTGCTCGGGGTGTACCGGACGCCGCGCAGGGCGAGCGGGATGAGCGCGACGATGACGAGCGCGTTGAAGACGACGGCGGACAGGATCGCCGTCGTCGGGCTGTGGAGCCGCATGACGTTGAGCGTGTCCAGGCCGGGGTAGAGGCCGGCGAACATCGCGGGGATGATCGCGAAGTACTTCGCGACGTCGTTCGCGATGGAGAACGTCGTCAGGGCACCGCGGGTGATGAGCAGCTGCTTGCCGATCTCGACGATCTCGATGAGCTTGGTCGGGTCGGAGTCGAGGTCGACCATGTTCCCGGCCTCCTTGGCGGCCGAGGTCCCGGTGTTCATCGCGACCCCGACGTCCGCCTGGGCGAGCGCGGGTGCGTCGTTGGTGCCGTCACCGGTCATCGCGACGAGCCGGCCGCCGGCCTGCTCCTTCGCGATGAGCGCGAGCTTGTCCTCCGGGGTGGCCTCGGCGAGGAAGTCGTCGACGCCCGCCTCCGCGGCGATCGCCTTGGCGGTCAACGGGTTGTCACCGGTGATCATCACGGTGCGGATGCCCATCCGGCGCATCTCGTCGAAGCGTTCCCGCAGGCCGTCCTTGACGACGTCCTTGAGGTGGACGACGCCGAGCGCCCGCGCCGGCCGGCCCGCTCGCTGCTCGGCGACGACGAGCGGCGTCCCGCCCGCTGCGCTGACGGCATCCACCGCGGCCTCGAGACCGCGCTCGGAGTCCGTCTCTGCCGACGTGCTCGTGACCCCCGAGGTGGCGTTCTGCTCGCGGACCCAGGCGATCACGGCCGCGGCGGCGCCCTTGCGGATCCGACGGACGGCGCCGTCCGGGTCGTCGTGCAGGTCGACGCCCGACATCCGGGTCTGGGCGGTGAACGGCACCCAGACGGCCCCGCGGAGCTCGCCCTGATGACGCTCGCGCAGCCCGTGCGCCTGCTTGACGTGGACGACGATCGAGCGGCCCTCGGGGGTCTCGTCGGCGAGGCTCGAGAGCTGGGCGGCGTCGGCGAGGTCGGCCGGGTCGACGCCCGGCGCGGGCAGCAGCTCGCTCGCCTGCCGGTTGCCGAGGGTGATCGTGCCCGTCTTGTCGAGCAGCAGGGTGTTCACGTCCCCGGCCGCCTCGACGGCGCGTCCGGACATCGCCAGGACGTTGCGCTGGACGAGGCGGTCCATGCCCGCGATCCCGATCGCCGAGAGCAGCGCCCCGATGGTCGTCGGGATCAGGCAGACGAGCAGGGCGACGAGGACGACGCCGGTGACGCCGTCGGCGTCCAGCGCCAGGGTGTCCGGGGCCGCGGTCTGCTGCGCCTTGGCGTAGACGGCCAGCGGCTGGAGCGTCGCGACGGCGAGCAGGAAGATCACCGTGAGGGCCGCGAGAAGGATGTTCAGCGCGATCTCGTTCGGCGTCTTCTGCCGGTCCGCGCCCTCGACGAGGGCGATCATCCGGTCCAGGAAGCTCTCCCCGGGGCGCTGCGTGACGCGGACGACGATCCGGTCGGACAGGACGCTCGTGCCGCCGGTCACGGCGCTGCGGTCGCCGCCGGACTCGCGGATCACGGGCGCGGACTCGCCGGTGATGGCCGACTCGTCGACGCTCGCGATGCCCTCGACGACGTCGCCGTCGCCGGGGATCACCTGGCCCGCCTCGACGACGACGACGTCGCCGGGCTGCAGCGCGGCCGCCGGCACCTGCTCCTCCTCGAGCGTGTCCGCGGAGGCGCCCGGCGACCACCCGATCAGCCGGCGCGCGGTCGCGTCCTGCTTGGCCCGGCGCAGCGAGTCCGCCTGGGCCTTGCCGCGCCCCTCGGCGACGGCCTCGGCGAGGTTGGCGAAGACCACGGTGGCCCACAGCCAGGCCGTGACGACCCAGGCGAAGGCCGACGGGTGCAGGACGGCGAGCACCGTCGTCCAGACCGAGCCGACCTCGACGATGAGCATCACCGGGTTGTGCCACAGGATGCGCGGGTCGAGCTTGCGCAGGGCGTCGGGCAGCGAGGTCCACAGGAGCTTCGGGTCGAGCAGCCCGCCGCCGACGCGGCGGTGGGCCGTGCCGGCCGGGTCGGAGGGTTCCGGGGTGCCGCCCGGGCGGGCGTCGGCGGGGTCGGTGAGGACGGGGGTGGTCATGACAGTCCCTCCGCGAGGGGGCCGAGCGCGAGCGCGGGCAGGTAGGTCAGGGCGACGAGGACGACGGTGACCCCGACGAGCATCCCGACGAAGAGCGGCTGGTAGGTCCGCAGCGTCCCGGCGGACTCCGGGACGGGCTTCTGTGCCGCGAAGGAGCCGGCGAGCCCGAGCACGAAGATGATCGGCAGGAACCGGCCGAAGAGCATCGCCAGCCCGAGAGTCGTGTTGTACCAAGGGGTGTTCGCGTCGAGACCGGCGAACGCGGAGCCGTTGTTGTTGCCGGCGGAGGTGTACGCGTAGAGCACCTCGGACAGGCCGTGCGGGCCGACGTTCAGCATGGAGGAGCGCGCCGCGGCGAGGCTCATCGCGGCCGCCGTGCCGACCAGGACGATGGTCGGGGTCGTGAGGAAGTACAGCGAGGCGAACTTGATCTCGCGGGCGCCGATCTTCTTGCCGAGGTACTCCGGGGTGCGCCCGACCATGAGCCCCGCGACGAAGACCGTGATGACGGCGAGCACGAGCATCCCGTACAGGCCCGAGCCGACGCCGCCGGGCGCGACCTCGCCGAGCATCATGTTGACGAGGAGCACGCCACCGCCGAGCCCCGTGTAGCTCGAGTGGAAGGAGTCCACCGCCCCGGTCGACGTCAGCGTGGTCGCCGCCCCGAAGACCGCCGACTGCCCGACCCCGAACCGGGCCTCGGTGCCCTCGGTCGCAGCGCCCACGGCCTGCGGCACGGTCCCTGCGGCGGCGGCCTGGGCGAACGAGATCGCCGCGGTGCTCAGCAGGGCGAGGATCGCCATCACCGCGGCGATCGCCAGCCCCTGCCTGCGGTCCCCGACCATCCGGCCGAAGACCCGGGGCATGCTGAACGGGATGACGAGGAGGAGGTAGACCTGGAGCCAGTTCGTCCACGAGGTCGGGTTCTCGAACGGGTGGGCGCTGTTGGCGTTGTAGAAGCCGCCGCCGTTCGTGCCGAGCTCCTTGATGACCTCCTGGCTCGCGACCGGGCCGCCCGGGATGTGCTGGGCGGCACCGGCCAGGGTCGTGACATCCGTTCCGCCCGTGAGGTTCTGGACGGCGCCTGCGGCGACGAGCACGAGTGCGCCGACCACGCTGGCCGGCAGCAGGACGCGCAGGCAGATCCGCACGAGGTCGACCCAGAAGTTGCCGACGGTGTCCGTCGAGTGCCGGACCATGCCGCGCACGAGTGCCACGGCGACGGCGATCCCGACCGCTGCGGAGACGAAGTTCTGCACCGCGAGGCCGCTCATCTGGACGAGGTGCCCCATGGTCGCCTCACCCGAGTAGGACTGCCAGTTCGTGTTCGTCACGAAGCTCACGGCCGTGTTGAAGGCCTGGTCCGGCGCGACCGGCTCCCTGCCCAGGCTCAGCGGGAGCCTGTCCTGCAGGCGTTGCAGGGCGTACAGGGCCAGCACGCCGACGGCGGAGAAGGCCAGGACGCTGCGCGCGTACACGCTCCACCGCTGCTCCCCGTCCGGGGAGGCACCGATGCTGCGGTACACCAGTAGCTCGACCCGGCCGTGGCCGGGCGCGGTGACGGCGCGATGCAGCCAGTCCCCGACGAAGCGGTACGAGAGGGCGAGCGCCGCGACGAGCGCGACGACGAAGAGCAGGGTGGACGTGTTCGATGACATCCCATGACCGATGTTCGGGAGCGACTCGCGTGCGGACCACGCGAGAGGACGGCGGCCGCTCGGGCCGCGGGCGGGTCAGAACTTCTCGGGGAACAGCAGCGCCGTGACCACGAAGACCGTCAGCCCGACGGCCAGGACCAGGCCCACCACGTTCTCGACACTCATGCCGGAGTCACCCCCTCACATCCGCTCGACGCCGCGCAGCAGCGCGACGAGGGCGGCGAACCCCGCGACCACGACGAGCACGTAGACGACGTCGGTCATGACGCACCGCCGTCGCGCGCGGGTGACGAGGCGACGGCGCCGAGCGCCGCGCCGAGGACGGCGACGCAGAGCAGGAGCCCCAGCCGGGCGCCGTCCCCCGGGTGCCAGGTCAGCAGGCCGGAACGGTTCTCCAGGAAGCCGTCCACGAGCAGGAAGGCGACGCCGGCCACCGCGAGGCCCGCACGCCAGTCCCGGCTCAGGAACGCCACCGCGGCGACGGCGGCGGCCGGCAGCCACAGCCGGGCGGCCGCGGCCGACGGGAACGCCCCGGCGCACAGGCAGGCCGCCGCGACCACGGCGGCGCCGAGGGGGGCGGAGAAGCCGAACGGCACCCCCGCCGGAGAACGTGGCACGCTCCCGGTGACCTCGATGGCCGGGCTTCCGGCCACGGTCCGTCTCGACATGCTCGACACCTCACGAGTCGTCCGGCCGGGGCGACCGTGCGGTCGCCCCGTCGAGAAGTGAAGTCCCGCCGTCCGCGCACCGACATGTCTCTTCACGCGTTTGCGACGCGCACCCGGCGATTTTCACGCGATCCCTACGCGGGCCCGCCCGCTGGCGGTCACGCCCCGCACGCCGGCGCGGGACGTGCGGTCCGGCGGGTGATCCCGGACGATGGAGACGTCGCCGGACCGAAGGAGCACGCGTGGCAGGGCCGCACGGGACCGCCGGGGCGCATGAGTTCGACGCCCTCGTCGAACCGGTGCACTGGGGCCGCAGCCGCTACACCGTCATCCGGCTGCCCGCCGCGCTCGTCGCGGACGCCGAGCGGCAGGGGACCCGCCGGGTCGCCGGCGACATCGACGGCACGGCGGTGAACCTCGCGGTGACGACGGCGCCGGTCGTCGACGGCCCGTTCGTGTACGCCGGGGCCTCGGTGCTGCGCCGGATCGGCGTCCGCGCCGGGGACCCGGTCACGTGCCGCCTCGCGCCCGCCGATCCCGACGACGTCCCGTTGGCCGACGACGTGCGGGACGCGCTCGTGGCCGCGGACCTGCTCGGCGCTTGGGACGCCCTCACCCCGGCGACGCGGCGCCGGCGGCTGTACGCCGTCAACTGGGGCGCCTCGGCCGCGACGCGCGCCAAGCGGCTCGCCGAGCTCGTGGCCGGTCTGGGGAGCGGCTGAGGCGGCGGCCGACGTTCACAGCGGACGTCCAGGGTCCGGAGAGCCTGCTGACCGGTCCGGCCCCGAATCTTGCAGCAGTCCGATCCACCCACCTGCTGCGAGAGCGAGAGAACCGTGAAGATCCGAAAGACGCTGGCCGCCCTGGGCCTGGTCGCCGTCCTGTCCGCCACTGCCGCGTGCGGCGCCGCCGCGACGGGCACGTCGTCCGGCTCGAGCACGACGACGACGTCGAGCACGTCCTCGGACACCTCCGCGGACACGTCCGGCGCGGCCGCCGGCAGCAACGCCGCGGGCGCCGGCCCGAACGCGGTCGACGTGAGCTCGGTGACGACCGAGGAGCAGCTCGTCGCCCTCGTCCAGGAGGCCTACGGCGACGCGAGCCTCGGCCTGCACCGTGGTCACCAGCCCGTCGAGAGCGTGCTCGACGAGGTGCTCGGGATCAGTCACGACGAGCTGCACGTGCGCATGGAGGAGCAGGGCCAGAACCTCGCCGCCGTCGCGACCGACCTCGGCATCGACCCGCAGTCGCTCGTCGACGCGCTCGTCGAGTCGTGGAGCCCGGCGATCGACACCCTGCTGGCGAACGGCACCATCACGCAGGACGAGGCGGACGCCTACCGCGCGGCGCTCGAGGAGGCGTTCACGTTCCGGGTGACCTGGGACGGCCAGGCGGCCACCCCGACCTTCAGCGGCCTCGAGGCCTGAGCCGCCACCATGCCGCCGCATCTGCTGCGACGCCCGTGGGTCGCCGCCGGCGCACTGCTCGCCGGCGGCGCCCTCGCGCTCGCCCCGACCGCCGCCCAGGCGCACAGCCTGACGAGCAGCACGATCTCGACCCACGTCACCGGCACCGGCGTCGACGCGACGATCAGCGTCGCGCTGGACGCGCTGGAGGCCGCGACAGGGACGACCTACGACGGCCAGGACGCCGAGGCGTACGCGGACGATGTCGTCGAGTACCTCGCCGACCACCTCACGGTGACCTCGACGGACGGCACCGAGTGGGCGGAGACGTTCTCCGGGGCCACGATCGAGGACGTCGAGGGGATCGAGTCGTTCTCGGTCGACGTCTCCTTCGACACCGCCGGGTCGGACACGTCCGGGTTCGACCTCACCTACGACGCGGTGATCGAGGCCGACCCGGCCCACGAGGCGGTCGTCGTCCTCACCGACCCCCAGGGTGACGTGACCACCGCAGGGGTGCTCACGTCGTCCGACGACACCCTGTCCGTCGCCGTCGAGGGCACGACGGCGAGCAGCGACGGCGGGCACGGGGTGCTCGACATGGTCGGCTACGGGTTCGAGCACGTGCTGCAGGGCGCCGACCACCTGCTGTTCCTCGTGGCGCTGCTGCTCGCCGCACCGCTCGTGGTCGTCGCCGGGCGCTGGCAGCGGCGGGACGGGCCCGTGTCGTCGCTGCGCGGCGTCCTCGGGGTCGTCTCCGCCTTCACCCTCGGGCACTCGGTGACGCTCGTCGCGTCCGCCCTCGGCTGGGTGGAGGTCCCGACCCGCCTCGTCGAGGTGCTCGTCGCGGTGTCGGTGGCGGTGGCGGCGATCCACGTCCTCAGACCGCTGTTCCGCCGCGGCGAGACGGTCATCGCCGCCGGCTTCGGGCTCGTGCACGGGCTGGCGTTCGCCGGCATCCTCGCCGGGCTGGGGCTGGCAGGGACGCCCTCGCTGCCGGCGCTGCTCGCCTTCAACGTCGGGGTCGAGCTGGCCCAGGTGCTCGCCACCCTCCTCGTCTTCCCCTCGCTGTACGTGCTGGCGCGCAGCCGGTTCGCGACCGCGACCCGGGTGACCGGCGGGCTCGTCGCCCTCGCGGCGGCGACCTGCTGGGTGCTGGACCGGCTGGGGATCCTCGCGAACCCGCTGGCCGGCGCCGAGGCGGCTCTCGTCGGCCACCCGCTCGCCGTCGCCGCCGGGCTCGCTGTCGTCGCCGGCGCGGCGTGGGCCGGGGACCGGCGACGGCGTGGCGCCACGGACGGCCCTAGGCTCGAGGGCGCTCTGCGGTAGGGCGGCGGACCGAGCACGGGGAGGACCAGTGACGGACGAGACCGGCGACACCCACGTCCCGGTGACGTACGAGTCGTGGGCGCACGTCGAGGGGCCGTTCTTCCACGGCACCAAGTCGGTGCTGGGGATCGGCGACGAGCTCGTCGCCGGGTACGGCTCGAACTACCAGGACGGCCGGGTGTCGAACAACGTCTACTTCACGACGCTCCTGGAGACCGCCGCCTGGGGAGCGGAGCTGGCGACGGCACTGGCCGGGAGCGCCGACCGCGGGCGGATCTACGAGGTGCACCCGACGGGCCCCTTCGAGGACGACCCGAACGTGACGAACAAGCGGTTCCCCGGCAACCCGACGCGGTCCTACCGCACCCGCCACCCGCTGCGCGTCGTCGGTGAGGTGGTCGAGTGGCAGGGCCACGACCCCGAGGTCGTCCGGGGCATGCTCGACTCCCTGGCGCAGCTGCGTGCCAAGGGCCTCGACGTCATCGAGGACTAGCGTCCCGCTTCGACACCGGGAGCATCGGACCTCGCCAGTGCGGCCTCCCGCCCGCGGGACGACGCGGGTTCGTCCGCTGTGCGCTGGCTACTGTGACCAGATGCCTCCCCTCCACGCCGTCAGGCGCTACCAGCAGACGGCGGATGCGGTGTGCGGCCCGACGGCGCTCGCCATGCAGCTCTCGTCGGTCGGGTTCGACCTCAGCCCTGGTGAGGTGGTGCGTCGGGCCGCGGGCTTCCGACGCGCCGGCGACGCCGGGTTCACGACCCAGGAGCTCGCTGCGTTCTGCCTCTCGCTCGGGCTCGAGGTCGAGCTGCACTCGTTCGACGGCCGGGTGCTGGACTACGCGTGGTCGAGGCTGGACCGGAGCGACCTGGAGTCACGGCTCACGGCCCTGTGCGTCCATCTGCGCGCCTCCCGTCCGTCCACCGACGCCCGCCTGCGCTACGCGGAGGGCTACCTCTCCCTGGTGCGCGCCGGCGGGGTCCTGCGGATCGCGACCCATCCACGCCGCGCGCTGCTGCTCGACCTCCTCGACCGGGGGCCGGTGGGAGCCGGGCTGCTCGACAACGTGCTGTCGGGCACCGGGAAGCGCGACGCGTCGGGAGCGCCTGACCCGCTGGACGGGCAGGTGGGCACGCACAGCGTGCTGCTCGTCGGCGCGGACGCCGACGGCTTCCTCCTGGCCGACCCCGCGCTGCCCGCCGACGCGGCGCTGCGGCGCACGGACACCGAGACGCTGCTCGCCGCCGTCACCGCCGCACAGGTCGACGACGACAACTCGGTGCTGCTCGTGACCCGCTAGGCCCGACGGAGTCACGTTTGTCGGTGGCGTGTGCGAGCGTGAGACGTATGGCGAGCGGGACCGAGGTGTCCGTCACGTGGCCGCAGGCCCTGGCCTGGCGGGCGGAGCGGCACCTGCTCTCGCCGGTGGGCGAGCTCCCGGTCGCCGACGTGGTGCGGCGCCTGGGCGCCGTCCTCTCGATGGACGAGTCCCTCGCCGAGCTCGCCGTCCGGGTCCGGCGGCGGCGCTCCGCCCCGGGCGAGCTCGCCCGGGCGTTCGCCGCCGGTGAGGTGATCAAGGTCTTCGCCTTCCGCGGGAGCGTGCACTACCTCACCCCCGAGGACGGCGGCGCCTACCTGGCCCTCCGCTGCGCCGGCCGGCAGTGGGAGCTGCCCAGCTGGCAGGACTACTACGGGCTCACGCCGTCCGACTGGCCGCGCTTCCGCGAGGCCGTCCGCGACGCGCTGTCCGACGGCCCGCGCACCGTCGCCGAGCTCGGTGCGGCTCTGACGTCCCGCGCCGCGTACCGCCATCTGGGGCCGGTCTTCGACGACGACCCGTGGACGCTCCTCAAACCCCTGACCTGGCAGGGCGACATGAGCTTCGGGCCACCCCGCGGCCGGCGACCCACCTTCCAGCGGCTCGACCACGACCCGCGCTGGGCCGGCGTGTGGGACCTCGACGACGCCGGCCGGTACGCCGTCACCCAGTACTTCGGCACCTACGGCCCCGCCGACGCCGACCACGTGGGCTACTGGCTCGGCAACGGGCTCAGCGCCGGCGCGAAGCGGCTCCGCGGGTGGCTCGCCGACGTGCAGGACCGCCTGGTCGCCGTGGACGTCGAGGGCGGTCGCCGCCACGTCCTGCGCGAGGACGTCGACTCCCTGCTCGCTGCCCGGCCGTCCACGGTGGTGCGCTTCCTGCCCGGCCACGACCAGTGGGTCATCGGCCCGGGCACCAAGGAGTCGCACGTCGTCCCGCCCGACCACCGCACCCCGGTCACCCGCAAGTCCAACCCCGTGACGGTGGGCGGTGTCGTCCGCGGCACCTGGGCGACGACCGCGGACACCCTCACGGTCACCTGGCTCGACCCCGGACCCCCGCCGCGCGAGGACCTCGAGACCGAGGCCGACCGGCTCGCGGGGATCCTCGGCCGACCGCTGCGGTGCGTGGTCGGCGCCGCCTGACGTGCACCCACCGACGGTTGACGTACGTGTCGAACTTTCGTCATACTCGTCGAAGTCGACGCCGCCGGAGGACCGACGATGAGGCATGTCCGGGTGGGCCTTGTGGTCCCCAGCTCCAACGTGACGGTCGAGCACGAGATGCCGCTGCTGCTGCGACGTCACGAGTCCGCGACGTTCTCGTTCCACGCGAGCCGGATGCGCATGGCGAAGGTGTCGCCGTCGCAGCTGGCGGCGATGAACGCGCAGCGCGAACGGTGCGTCATCGAGCTCGGCGACAGCGACCCCGACGTCATGCTCTACGCGTGCCTCGTCGCGCTCATGGCCGCCGGCCCGGGCGAGCACCAGCGGGTCGAGCACCTCGTCGCCGAGCAGCTCGCCGCGGGCGGCTCCCGCGCACTGGTCCGGTCGAGCGCGGGTGCACTCGTCGAAGGACTGCGGGCGCTGGGCGCACGACGGATCGGGCTCGTGACGCCGTACATGGAGCCGCTGGCACGGACCGTGGTCGCGTACCTCGAGCACGAGGGGTTCGAGGTGCCGCAGTGGCGAGCACTGGAGGTCGAGGACAACCGCGAGGTGGGCCGCATCGCCGGTCACCGGGTCATGGCGGCGGCACGGTCCCTCGCCCTGGAGGGTCTGGATGCCCTCGTCATCTCCGCGTGCGTCCAGATGCCGTCGCTGGACCTGGTCGAACCGGCGGAGGCGGAGTTCGGCCTGCCGGTCCTGTCGGCCGCCACCGCGGGCGCCTACAGCGTGCTGCGCGCGGTCGGCCTCCCGCCGGCGCTCCCCGCGGCGGGGCGCCTGCTCCGCCCGGACGCCGCATCTCCCGCCGCCTGAACCGTCCTGTCCGGTACGAGTAGGGAGCCTCACCGATGACCGACCTGACCGGCCGACACCTCGTCCGCGGCGTGGACCACGCCGCCTTCCCGACCTTCGACCCCGCAGGGACCGTGACGTTCTACCGGGACGTCCTGGGTCTGCCGGTCGTCCACTCGATCTGCGCAGCAGGCTGGGGGCCGGAGGACCACCCGGACTTCATCCACTTCTTCTTCGACATCGGCAACGGTGACCGGATCGCGTTCTTCTACTACTTCGGCCTGGAGCGCCCGGAGCGTCTGGACCGGGGGGACTCGTTCGCGCAGTTCGGTTCCGACGTCCCGGAGTACTTCGTCCGGTCGCGGCACCTGGCCCTGCACGTGGACTCCGAGGAGGCCCTGCTGGAGTACCGGCGCCGGCTCGACGCGAGCAGCTGGCCGGTGGAGATGCAGCTGCAGCACGAGACCATCGAGTCGATCTACACGCACGACCCGAACGGCTACTTCTTCGAGATCACCCGCGCGCTGCGGCCGGTGACACCGCAGGAGGACCTCGACGCCAACCTGACGATCGACGCGCTCGTGGACATCGTCAGCAGGCCCGGTCACACCCTCGACGACCTGCTGGCCCGGAAGGCGGAGCTCATCGTCGAGCGCGCCGGGGCCTGGCAGGAGCAGCAGGACGCGGTGCGGCAGAACATCACGCAGCCGAGCGGGGTGCACGCATGACCGGGGTCTGGTTCCTCGACGTGCCGGAGAACCGGCCGATCGTCGACGTGGTCGCGCAGGACCCGACGGTCCGCGTGACCAGGGTCGGTCCGTACTTCGGGGTGGAGTCGGACGGCGCCATCGTCATCGACCGCCGCAGCACCGGGGTCCGGCACGCCGTCTGGTACAGCTGCGTCGCCGGTCTGTCCGTCAGCCGCATCACCCAGTGGGACAAGGACGCGCTCCGCGTCGAGGCGCGATGACGGAGGACGGAGCGCTGCGGCTCGGCTCGGGCCGCCACGACGTCCTGCTGCCCGTCCCGGCGGAGACGGTGACGACGGCGCACGAGCTGACGACCGCGGACGGCGCGAAGGTCACCGGCGTCCTCCGGGTCCCGCCCGGCTCGCGCTGCGTCGTCACGCTCATGCACCCACGGCAGGACGTGACGCACCACGCGCTCGTGCCGCACCTGCTCGCCGGCGGGTACGCCGTGTGGACCCAGGGGTCGAGATCGCCGAACAACGACCTGAGCCTCGTCCACGAGCAGGCCCTCGTGGACTTCGCCGCAGGGCAGGTCTTCCTGCGGGACAACGGTTCTCGCCACGTCGTCGCACTCGGTCACTCCGGCGGCGGTGCGCTGACGGCGTTCTACTGCGAGCAGGCCGCCGCGGCTCCTGCCGACCGGTTGGCGTGCGCGCCGTCCGGCAAGCCGGTCGATCTCGCGGCGACGACCATGCCCGAGCCGGACGGCGTGGTCTTCCTCGCCCCGCACCCGGGCCAGGGCGTCCTGCTGTCGCGGCTCGTCGACCCGTCGGTGACCGACGAGACGGACCCGTTGTCCGTCGACCCGGATCTCGACGCCTTCGACCTGCGCAACGGGTTCCGGCCGGCGCCGGAACCGAGCACGTACGACGAGGAGTTCCTCGGCCGGTACCGGGCCGCGCAGGCGGAGCGGATCGCCCGGATCGACGCCTGCGCACTCGATCTCGTCGCCGGGGCCCGCGCCGCGAACCGTCGCTACAAGGCCGGGCAGGACCCCCTCGACCGACGGGCGGCCATCGCCCCGCGGATCGTCACGGTCTACCGCACGGACGCGGACCCGCGCACCGTCGACCTGTCCCTCGATGCCAACCGACGGCCGTACGGGTCGTTGTTCGGGCGCCGTCCCGATCTCACGAACTACGGGCTGGTCGGTTTCGGGCGGCTGTCGACCGCGGACGCCTGGCTGTCGACGTGGTCGGCGAACCACAGCAACGCCGGCTTCCTCCGATGCGCTCCCGCGGTCCGCGTGCCGACGCTGCTGCTGGGGTTCAGCGGCGACCAGGCCTCGTTCCCCTCCGACCTCTCGGCGATGGAGGCGGCTCTCGGCGCGCAGGACCTCGAGGCCGGGTCGGTCGACGGCACGCACTTCGGCGGTCCGATCGCCCCCGGGCACCCGAGCGGGTCCGTGCTGGCGGCCGGGGCCATCCTGCGCTGGCTCGCCGAGCGGTTCCCCGCTCGCGGCTGAACGGCGGTGCCGGTACCGGCTACCCGGCGTCCCCCGGGCGCGCGTCGAGCGTCCGCTCGAGGAAGTCCAGGTCGCGACGCAGCATGGCGATCGCGCGGCGGGCCGGGTCGGCCTCCGCAGGCTCCGACGAGCTGGACAGCACCGAGGCCACGGCGAGGTCGGCGACGGCCCGCGCGACGGCGTCCGCCTCGTCGTCGGTGCCGGGCCGGTGCCACCAGGCGATCCAGTTGCACTGGCCGATGACGGAGAGCGCCGCGATCCGCGGGTCCACCGGTCGGAACTGACCGGACCGCACACCCTCGCCGATGACGCCGGCGAACTCCTTGAGGACGTCGCGGCGGCTCTTGCGGTACGGCTCGACGAGCTCGTTCGGCAGGTAGGCCTCGGAGCGGACCAGCAGCTGGAACCGCTCCGGGTTCCGCGCATGGCCCTGCGCCACGCGGTAGACCATCTCGTACAGCCGGGCAGCCGGGTCGGTCGCCTCGGCGGCCCGGATGCGGCGCAGCTCGGCGGCCGGCCCGTGGGCGAGCTCGGCGACGAGCCGGGCCAGGACGTCGTCCTTGCTCTTGATGTAGTGGTAGAGCGCGGGCCGGGTCATACCGGTCGCGTCGGCGATGTCCTGCAGGCTGGTGCCGGAGAAGCCGCGCTCGGCGAAGAGGCGGGTCGCCTCGGCGATGATCTGCTGCTCGACGAGGTCGCGTCGAGCGGTGCTGCGGGGCCGCTGAGGAGCCGGCGGGCTGCTGTCGTCGGCTTGCTGGGGGTTCGCCGTCGCCATGTGCGTGACTGTACTGGGACGGCCGCTCAGTGCCCGGGACCCGGGTCGGCGGCCATCTGCCGCAGAAGGGCCTTGTTCAGCTTGCCCACCTTGGTCCGGGGGAGGACGTCGAGGCGCTCGACGCGCTCCGGCCACTTGTACTTCGCGACGCCCAGACCGGCGAGCCACTCCTGCGCGTCACCCACGCCGAAGGCACGACCGGACACGACGTAGGCGCACGGCCGTTCACCGAGCCGCGGGTCGGGCATGGCGACGACGGCGACCTCGGCGACGTCGGGGTGGCTCAGGAGGAGCAGCTCGACCTCCTCGGCGTTGATCTTCTCGCCACCGCGGTTGATGACGTCCTTGATGCGGCCCTCGATGAGCAGATGCGGCTCGCCGTCGAAGTCCTGCCACCGAGCGAGGTCCCCGGTGCGGTAGAAGCCGTCGGACGTGAAGGCCTCGGTGTTGCGTTCGGGTGCGGCGTAGTAGCCGGGGATCGTGTACGGGCCACGGCAGCACAGCTCACCGATCTCGCCGGCCGCGACCTGCTGCTCCGAGCCGGGATAGCAGATGCGGATCTCGTCGAGCGGGCTCAGCACCCGCCCCACGGACCGGAGCCTGGCCTCGCGGGGGTCGTCACGCCGGCTGAGGCAGAACAGCCCTTCCCCCATGCCGAACAGCTGACCGGACCAGATGCCACGGCGTTCGATCTCCTCGAACAGGTCGTCGGGGACCTTGGTGCCCGACAGCAGGAGGCCGTCCAGCGTCGGGAGCGCGTCGAGGAAGGCCGGTTCCCCGACCGCGGCGAAGTGCGCGTGCCCCACGAGGGCGAAGGTCGTGCCCTCGCGCGCGAGCAGGGGCAGCGATGCCCGCGCGTCCGGGGTCCCGAGCACCAAGGTCGCGCCGACGGCATGGCTCGCGTGGGTGGCGCACACGATCCCCGCGTTGTGGATGATCGGGATGAGGTGGGCGACCTTGGTCTCCGCGGTCCACCCGAGATGCCGGGCGTAGGCGAGCGCGTTGTACCAGTACTCGTTGTGCCGACGCGGTATGAGCTTCGGCGCCCCCGTCGTGCCGCCGGACAGCTGCAGCGCGGCGATGCTCTCCGGGCCACGGGCGGCCTGGGCCGACCGCACCGCAGCCGCGACGGCGTCGGCCGGCAGTCCCGCCCCGAGAGACGCCAGGGGCAGCGTCAGGGGAGCATCCTCGGCGGCCGGTGCCGCCGTCACGGGGGCCGGGCCGCCGGGCGGGTCGATCGTGAGGATCCATCCGACGGAGGGGACGTCGCCCGCGACGTTCCGGGCCAGGGCCACGAGATCGGTCGTGCCGGCGGGGGTGATCTCGACGACGTACGCCCTGGCCGCCGACAGGGCGCCGATCGCCCGCATCTCGTGCTCACGGTGCGCGGCGAGCGTGGCGACGGGCACCAGCCCCGCCTTCTGGCAGGCGTACCAGGCGACGACCGACTCCAGCCGGTTGGTCACCTGGAACAGGACCCGGTCGCCCGGCACCAGGCCGGCGTCGAGCATCCCTGCGCCGACCCGGTCGGTCACGGCGTCCAGCTCGGCGTAGGTGAGACGCCCGTGGGCATCGACGACCGCGGTCCGTCCGGCGTGCAGCGCCGCCGAGGCGGACAGCTCCTCGCCGATCGTCCGTTCGCCCCAGCAGCCGGCGGACCGGTAGGCGGCCGCCCGGACCGCAGGGAACGGTGGAGCGAGCACCGACTCCTCGTCCCGCACGACCGCGGCGCCGGCCGCACCGTGCGCTCCGACGGCCGCGCCGACGACGTCCGTCATGGCACCGGCTCCTGCTCGGACGCCCACGTCACGAGGTCCGTACGGCCGCTGACGAGGGCGTCCGCGGCGAGGTCGCGCCACTTCGGGTCGAGGCGTGCGACGACGAGTGCACCGGTCTCCCGCTTCATCCGTTCTCCGATGTCGAACATCGTCAGGGTGGCACCCACGTCGTCGGCGCACGAGAGCAGGACGGCGTGCGCCCCTGCGGCCCGGACGGCGTCCGCCGTGCGGGCCACGAGTCCGTCGGCCCGTGCGCCCCACGGCTCGGCGACGTCGACCTCGAGCCGGACGACGGCTCCGACGAGCTCCGTGAGAGCCGTCTCGGCGACGACGCGGCCGGGGACCTGCCCGGAAGCGAGGGTCAGCGGTCGGGACAGGACCCAGTCGACCCGGGCGGAGGTGTCGACGTCGGCGGCGGCGACGTCGGCGAACTGGGCCAGCGCGGCGTCGACGACGTGCGGCGTCCGGGTGGCGAACTTGTCGATGGAGACCTTTCCGGCGCGGGTCATGTAGGACACGAAGAGCCGTTCCACCGGCAGGTCGAGGCGGGTGGCGAACGAGTCCCACCAGTGCATGCTCCGGTCGGCGGTCTCCTGCAGGTGCTCCACCCCCGGGCGGTGGACGGCGTCGTACTCCGCGAGGGCCTCCGCGACCGTCGGCTGCTCCGCGAGTGCGCGGCTCAACGCGATCGCGCCCTCCATCGCCAGCTTCGTCCCGGACCCGATGGAGTAGTGCGCCGTGTGGGCCGCGTCGCCGAGCAGGACGAGGTTGCCGTGGTGCCACTGCCGGCAGCGGACGGTGCGGAACCGCAGCCAGCGGGTGCGGTTGCCGATGAGCCGGTGGCCGCGCAGCTCCTCGGCGAACGCGTCACCGAGGTAGGCGAGTGTGGTCTCGTCGCTGTCGTCGACCGCGGTGAGCTCCGTCGTCCGGTCGAATCCCGCTGCCCGCCAGGTGGTCTCGTCGACCTCGACGAGGAAGGTGCTGCGGTCGGCCGCGTAGGGATAGGCGTGCGCGACGAACGTGCCGTGCTCGGTCCGCGCTGGGGTGAAGACCGCGCTCGGCAGCGCGAACTCGGTGCCGC
Organism: Kineosporia sp. R_H_3; assembly: GCF_002198675.1. Taxonomy (GTDB): domain Bacteria; phylum Actinomycetota; class Actinomycetes; order Actinomycetales; family Kineosporiaceae; genus R-H-3. Next base: position 110,103 of record NZ_MWLL01000178.1, read on the forward strand.
ACCACACGTAGAGGCTGTCGTGCCACTCGATGTCGGCGCCGAACTCACGCGCGTGCGCCTCGCGGGTGCCGCTGCTGACGCCGTCGGCCGCGATGACGACGTCCGCGTCGAGGTCCTCGGCGCGGACCCTGGCCCCGTAGTGCAGCCGGACCCCGACCGCGGCCGCGTGCCGGCGCAGGAGGTCGAGCAGGGCGGTCCGGCCGATGGCGATGAGGTTGTCACCGGGCAGCTGCACCTTGCGGCCGGCGACCCGCATGGACATGTCGTGCGGCCACGAGGTCTCCAGGATGTCCCGCAGCGTGTCGGGGTCGGCGGCCTGGAGGTTGCGCTGCGTGCGGGTCGCGAGGCCGACCCCGAACCCGAAGGTCCGGGCCGGGTCGGCGTCCTCGTAGACGTCGACCCGGCAGTCCGGCTGGCTGAGCTTGATGAGCCGCGCCGCGTAGAGGCCTCCCGGTCCCCCTCCGACGACTGCTGCGCTTCGCAGTCTCATCGGCTCATCCCTGTGCCGCCACGGCGAACCGTGTCACGTCGGCGATGTGGTCCTCGTGCTCGCGGGGCACGACGGAGGAGTACACCGCCGTCCAGCAACCGGGGCAGCACAGCTGCCGGAAGACGACGTCGGCGTCGACGTACGTCTCGGGCGCCGAGGTGACCTGCGGACCCGCGTCGCTCGAGGGCCCTTCGTAGACGGCGAGCTGCAACCGGGTGTCGGTCCGCAGGTCGGCGAGCCGGCGCCCGCAGTGCGTGCAACCGACGGCATGGGCGCTGTCGACGACGAACAGGTTGTCGTCGAGACGCCGCGCGGCCGACCGGTCGAGCGGTGCGCCACCGTCGACGGACGCCGTGCCGTCCGGCACGGTCGACCGCGCCTGCCGCGCAGCGAGGATCTCGTCGCGGCGGTGCCGGGTCGCGGAGGCGTCCACCGAGCCGTCGACGAGGACGACGCCGTAGACGTCGCGAGCGGCGGTGACGGTGACCTTGCCCTCGCGGACGTCGGCCGCGACGGACGCCGGATCGCGCCGGCAGGGGTCTCCGTACCCGCCACCGCCCTGCCAGTGCATGTACAGGACCTCTCCGGGCGCGAGGTACGACGACTGGTAGCAGTTCTCCAGCTCGAGCTCGACCCCGAGGTCGCTCATCGCCTGCGGGATCGTGCCGGCGGCGAGCATCGCCGCCACGTCGGCGCCGCGGGCGATCACCTCGAGACCGGTGTTGCCCGGGTAGCCGCCGGACAGACCGGTGTTCTGGGCGACGGCCTTGCCCGCGGAGGCGAACACCAGCCCGGCCGGCACGTGCGACCCGTACAGCGACATGGCCATCGACGCGCTGACACCGCCGCGGTGCGCACCGGGGCCGCCCGAGTCCGGCTCCTCGCGCCGCCAGAGGACGAGCAGCGGGTAGAGGAACTCGGTCATCTCGACGTCCGGCACGCGGCCCATCGGGATGCACAGCAGGCCACCGGTGTCCATGCCGTCGGTGGTCGGGCGGGCGCCGAAGCCCCCGGCCATCGGCTCCATGAAGACGTTGAGGAAGGGGACAGGCACCGGCCCGCGCTGGTCGAGACCGGCGATGATCGCGGTGTCCCAGGTGCCGCAGCACGCGGCCTGCACGCTCGCACCGAGGTCGACCGACTGGTCGAGCATCTGCGACAGGCACTCGGCGATGAGCTGCCCGGTGAGCCACGCCGGCCCGATCGGGGCACGGCTGACGGCCGCCGGGTAGGTGGCGTTGTTCAGTGTGCCTTCCTCGGACACCAGGTCGAAGCAGCGCATGAGACCGCCTGCTGACCAAGGGATGTCGTGGGCGAGGATCGGCAGCAGGGCGAGCATGGCACCGCCACGCATCCCGGCGTACGTGCAGTTGATCATCCCTGCCTGCGGGTCGGTGCCGGTGAAGTCCAGCGTCAGGTGGTCGCCGGCCTTGGTCATGAGCACCGTGATCTTGTGCAGGTTCCGGTCGCCCTCGTGCGACTGGTCCTGGTAGCCCGTGGCCCGCCAGCTCCCGTCGGGGAGGCCGGCGAGCTTGGCCCGCATCCGGGCCTCGGCGTCGTTCATCATCCGCTTCATCACGGCCTTGACGGTGTCCGCTCCGTACTGCTCGACGACCTCGAGCAGCCGACGTCGGCCGACCGTGTTCGAGCCGACCTTGGCTCGGAGGTCCAGCCCGACGAGCATCGGGACGCGCGACCGGCGCACCCACAGGTCGGCGACGTCCTCCTGCAGCTCGAAGTCGCGGACGACCTTGACCGGCGGAGTGGGCAGCGACTCGGCGAAGACGTCCTGCGCACCGGGGTTGAACGAGCCGAGGCCGGGGCCGCCGAGGTCGGGCTCGTGGCACACGGCACTCGTCCAGGCGAAGAGCTTGCCCTCGATGAAGACCGGCTGGAAGACGATGACGTCGTTCTGGTGCAGGCCGCCACCGACCCAGGGGTCGTTGCACAGGAACATGTCGCCCTCGCGGATCCCCGGGTTGACCGCGCGGTGCTGCAGCGTCCAGTAGACCGCGAGGTCGACGGCACCGACGAGCATCGTGTTGTAGAGGCCGACCTGGACCTCCTGGCCGGCCTCGTCGCAGATCGCGAAGTCGAAGTCGTTGGCGTCGGTGACGATCGGCGAGCCGGACATCTGCTTGAGGGCCTCGCCCATCTCCTCTGTGACCGACCAGAGCCGGTGCCGGACGACCTCGTAGGTCAGCGGGTCCAGGGCGTCGATCTGCTCCTGGGTCACGGTGTGGACCGGCAGCGACTGCGGCAGCGAGGCGTAGATCTGCTCGGGGCTGACGGGGCGGCTGGAGAAGTACTCCGAGCCGGGGACGGCCATCGCCATGTCAGCTCTCCTTCGTGAGGATCGAGAGGTTGCCGAGGGCGTCGACGGTGCCGGTCATGCCGGCCGGGACGACGACGGTGGTGGTGGGGACCTCGATGACGGCCGGGCCGACGATCTGGTGGCCGGCGCGCAGGCCCTCGTAGTCGTAGACGGCCGTGTCGACGTAGCCGACGCGGACGTCGAGGCACACCTTGCGGGTGCCCTTGAGCGCCTTGGCCGGGTCGTGGGTGCCTGCCTGCGGAAGCCGCGGGAACTCCGGGGAGAAGGGCAGGACTCCGGTGGCCCGGACCCGGAAGGTGATGGCCTGGACGCCGGCCGCACTGAAGCCCGTGCCTTCGCCGTACAGCTCGGCGTACCGCTTCTCGAAGTCGGCGGCGAGCCGGGTCATCGCGTCGGCGTCGACCGGCCCGCCGGGGACGTCGACCTCGATCTCGGCGAGCTGCGCCGTGTAGCGCATGTCGACCGAGCGGGCGATCTCGACGCTCTTGTACGTGAGGCCCTGGTCGTCGAGGGCGGCCCGGACCTGCACCTCGAGCTGGTCGAAGTTCGCCGCTGCGCGCGCCGGGTCGACCGGCATGAAGCCGGGGTCGGACATCTCCGCCGTGAGGACGACGTCGGACGACACCAGCCCGTAGGCGGAGAACGCGGACGCGACCGGGCCGAGCGGGATGACGACCTCGCCGGCGCCGACCTCGGCGGCGTACGCGGCGCAGTAAGCGGGTCCGGCGCCGCCGAAGGCGTAGACGACGAAGTTGCGCGGGTCGTAGCCGCTCTCGACGACCGTCTTGCGCAGCAGGTCGGCGGTCTGCGCGTTCTGGATCGCGTAGATCGCCGAGGCGGCGTCCTCGACCGACAGGCCCAGAGGGTCGGCGACCTTGGCCTTGATGGCGGCGCGCGCGGCCTCCAGGTCGAGCTGCTTGCGGCCGCCCAGCAGGCCGCTGGTGGGCAGGATGCCGAGCACGAGGTTGGCGTCGGTGTTGGTCGGTTCCGCACCGCCCTGGCCGTAGCACGCCGGGCCGGGGTCGGCGCCCGCGCTGCGAGGGCCGACGTGCAGGTTGCCGCCCGCGTCGATCCAGGCGATCGCGCCGCCACCGGAGCCGATCGCCTCGACGTGCAGCGACGGCACGTTGATCGGGTGGTGGTTGATCACCGTGGTGCTCCGGCGCACCGGTTCGCCGTCGACGATGAGCCCGACGAGGAAGGTCGTGCCGCCGACGTCCGTGGAGATGATGTTGCGGTGCCCCAGCTGGCGGCCGAGGCGCCCGGCGCCGACGAGCCCGCCGGTCAGGACGGACCCGATGGTGCTCATCGCCGAGATGTGCGCGCGGTGGGCCGCGACGGCGCCACCGTTGCTCTGCATGACGAGCACCGGCCCGGCCAGGCCGTGCGCCTGGAGCCGCGCCTCGAGGTCGGACAGGTAGCTGCGCAGCCCGGGTGCCACCTGCGCGCTCATGATGGTCGTCGCGTGCCGGGCGAACTCGCGGATCCGGGGGCTCACCTCGCTCGACAGCGCCACGAAGACGTCGGCGTCGATCTCGGCGACGATCTCGCGGATCCGCTGCTCGTGCGCGGGGTTGCGGAACGACCACAGCAGGGAGACCGCGATCGACCGGACGCCCGCGGCGATGAGCGAGCCCACGGCGGCACGGACCGAGTCCTCGTCGAGAGCCACGACGACGTTGCCGTCCCGGTCCATCCGCTCGGTCACCTCGACGACGTGCCGCTTGGACAGCAGCGCGTGCCGCTTCGTCTGCCCGAGCACGGCCTGGAGCTCGTGCGGCGAGGAACCCAGGTAGCGCCCCTCGACGTTCATGATGAAGATCGAGTCCTGGTGGCCGCGGGTCGTGAGGAACCCGACGGGCGGGACGTTGCCGGTGACGAGGGCGTTCAGCGAGGACGTCGTGCCATGCGCGATGTGGTGGGTGCCGGCCAGCAGTGCGTCGAGACCGATGTCCAGCTGGGTCGCCAGTGCGGCGAGCGCGTCGACGACACCGTCGGCGTAGTTGGCCGGGGTCGAGGGGACCTTCGCCGAGATCATCTGACCGGTGTCGTCGTCCAGAACGGCATCGGTGAACGTTCCGCCGACGTCGACGCCAATGACAAACGTCATCTCACCCAGCTCCTTCGATGGTGGACTGCCGGGACCGTAAGCGATGTTCGACGCAAGCGTCAATAGTTCGACACGCTGTTGGTTCATTGGTGACCAGAGTCGTTGGTCCCGCCCCTCCCCACGACGGCCGTTCGACAGTTGCCGCGTGAGCGGACACGGTCGCGCAGCGCCGGCCGGCCTCGTGCTGCGCGAGGCGGGGTCTGCCGACGCGCGCGCGATCCACGAGCTGCTGCTGACGCTCTCGGCCGGGTCGCTCCGTCGCCGCTTCACCGGCGCGACCCCGACCGCCGACCGGATCCTGCAGCTGAGCCGGGTGGGGGCGGGCGTGGTGAGCGTGATCGCTTCTGCCGACTCCGCGCCGGGGGAGGTGGTCGGGGAGGCCCGGTTCGTCCGCGGCGACGACGATCCGGACGACGCCGCCGAGCTGGCGGTGGTCGTCCGGGACGACCTCCAGCACCGTGGGCTCGGGGCGGCACTCCTCGACCGGATCGTCCAGGTCGCCGCCGCCTGCGGCGTCCGACGGCTGCGCGCCGACGTCATGGTCGAGAACTTCCCGATGCTCAAGCTGCTCAGCCGTTACGGGATGGTCGTGACGACCCCCGCCGAGGACGGCGTCGTCGGCGTCGAGATCTCCACGGACGGCGAGGTCCTCGGCTGGCCCGAGCACACCTGCGGCCCCAAGGTGCTCGTCGAGGGCGGCTCCTGGGTCGCCGGCCCCGAGATGCAGCGCCTGCTCGCGACCGGCGCCGACGTGCGCCAGTGCATCGGCCCGAAGCCGGCGTGGGGGCGGTCGTGCCCGCTGCTGACCCACGGTCGGTGCCGCGCGGTCGAGGACGCCGACGAGATCGTCGTGCGGCTCCAGCAGGGGGAGAGCGTGGCGGAGGAGATCGCACTCAGGCGACCGCCCCGCCCCTGACCACGACGGTGGCATCCACGAACGTGACCAGCCTGTCCAGGTCCCGGGCATCGCTCTTCCGTCGCACCGCTCACCACGGCAGGCTGGCCGGGCCGGGTACGGACCGAGCCGAGGAAGGGCCGACATGCGCGTCGTCATCACCGGGGCCGCCGGTTTCCTGGGCCGCCTGCTCACCGCGCGGCTCGTGCAGGCCGGCCGTCTGGCCGGGCCGGACGGGTCGGCGCAGCCGGTGGACGCCCTGACGCTGGTCGACGCCGGGCCGCTGCAGGTCCCCGACCTGGCGGCCGGTACGGCCCCGCCGGTCGACGTGCGGCAGGTCGACGTCACGGACGCCGCCGCCGTCGTCGACCTGCTCGCCGGCGACGAGCCGCTGACGGTGTTCCACCTCGCCGCCATGGTCAGCGGCGCCTGCGAGCGGGACCCGGACGGCGCCTGGGCGGTCAACGTCGAGGGCACCCGGAACGTGCTGGAGGCCGCCCGGCACCGCGCCGGCCCGACGCGGCTGGTCGCCACCAGCTCGGTCGCCGTGTACGGGCACGGCGCCGCCGGCGCGGTCGTGGACGACGACACGCGTCAGGTCCCGGCCACGACCTACGGGATGACCAAGGCGGCCGGGGAGCTCATGGTCGACGACGCGACCCGCAAGGGCTTCCTGGACGGCCGGACCGCGCGGCTGCCGACCGTGGTCGTGCGGCCGGGGGCCGCCAACGCGGCGGCCTCGTCCTTCGCGAGCGCGATCGTGCGCGAGCCCGCCGCCGGCCGGCCGTACGCGCTGCCCGTCCCGTGGGACACCCCGATCGCCGCGATCGGCTACCGCGAGGTGGTCGACGGCCTCGTTGCGCTGCACGACCTGCACGGCGACGTCCTCGGCCCCGACCGCGCGCTCGCCCTGCCCGGGGTCACCGTGACCCCGCGCGACCTGTACGACGCGCTGGTCCGGCACGTCGGGATGCGATCGCTCGGCGACGTCACGCTGGACGTCGACCCCGTCGTCCGGCGCATCGCGGACGGCTGGCCCGCCGCGGTCACGGGGTCGCGGGCGCGCGACCTGGGCTTCGCGGCGTCCGGTGGCGCAGACACGCTCGTGGCCGCATACCTGGCCGACTTCGGCTGAGTCTGCGGCGCTACGGGCACCGGGCCGCTGAGGCCCGGTGCCCGCGCGGCTCAGCCCGCGAGCCGCGGGTAGTCGGTGTAGCCCTTGGCGCCGCCGCTGTAGAACGTGGCGGGGTCGGGCGCGTTGAGCTCCGCGCCCCGGGTCCAGCGCTCGACGAGGTCGGGGTTGGCGAGGAACGACCGCCCGACCGTCACGGCGTCGGCGAGGCCGTCGGCGACGATCCGCTCGAGCACGTCCCGGTCGGACTCGACCCCGAAGCCGGTGTTGAGCACGAACGTGTTGGGCCACAGCGCCTTCAGCTTGCCGACGATCGGGTCGTCAGCCTCCGCCAGCACGTGCAGGTAGGCCAGGTCCAGCTCGGCGAGCTGGACGACGAGGGTCTCGTAGACGGACAGGTCGCTCTCGGACACGTCGTTGAAGGGGTGCCCGGGAGAGAGCCGGATACCCACCCGGTCGGCGCCGATCGCGGCGACGGTGGCCTTCGCGACGTCGACGACGAAGCGCGCGCGGTTCTCGGCACTGCCGCCGAACTCGTCGGTGCGGTCGTTCACACCGTCGGCGAGGAACTGGTGCAGCAGGTAGCCGTTGGCGGCGTGCAGCTCGACGCCGTCGACCCCGGCCCGGACGGCGCGTGCGGCGGCGTCGGCGAACTCCTGGGCGACGCCGGGCAGCTCGGCGGTGTCCAGCGCGCGGGGCGCGGGGAACGGCTTCATCCCGCCGGCGGTGAACATCTCGCCGGCAGGAGTCGTCGCGGTGGAGGAGACGGACTGCAGGCCGCCGTTGTTGTCCGGGTGCGAGATGCGACCGACGTGCATGAACTGGACGACGAGCTGACCACCCTCGGCGTGGACGGCGTCCGCGACCCGGCGCCAGCCGGCCTCGTTCGCGTCGTCGACGACGCCGGCGGTGTTGATGTAGCCCTTGCCGACGGCCGAGGGCTGGCTGCCCTCGGTGATGAGGACGCCGGCGCCGGCGCGCTGGAGGTAGTACTCGACGTTGAGGTCGTTGGGGGTGCCGTCCTCGTCGGCCCGGTTGCGGGTCAGCGGGGCCATCCAGATCCGGTTGGCGGCCGTCAGTGCTCCCGCGGTGACAGGCTGCAGCAGCGGGCTGTCGGGGCGAAGGGGTGTCGAAGTCATATGAATGTTCAACTAGGTGACCGGCAGGGTTCTTCCGATCGCATGAGTGCTGCTTGTCACGGCCCGAGGGCGCTCACGATGCGGGCAGTCGGCCGGCGAGCAGTCCGTGGATCGCGGCGATCGTGTCGACGCCGCAGTCGCCGTGTGCACGCAGCCGCTTCTCGAGTGTCCTGGGCCGACCGACGTAGACGCCGCGAGTGCTGAAGTCACCACCGATCAAAGGCCAGTCGGCCTCGACGAAACAGAGAACGCCATGGACGGCCACGTCGAGGCGGCTGTCAGCGAGCGCTGCTCGGACGACGTCGACCTGGGCGTGGACCCCGTCGACGAGCTTGGTGCAGTCACGCCGTCCTACGACGAGCTTCTCGGACCTGGCACGCAGCAAGCCGCCCTCGACGCGCAGCTCGGGTCGTCCGCGGTACCGCTTGGCATCGATGACGTGGACGCCGGTCGGGGTGACCGCGATGTGGTCGATGTTCGCCCGGCTCCGCGGGATGCGTCGGTCGTGCAGCAGCCGGAGGTCGTCGCCGGCGGCCGCGTTGAGGCGAGCGGCGAGGCGCTCCTCACCGCGGGCGCCCGAGGCCCACGCCTGCGTCGACTGCGGATCGTCTGTGAGTGCAAGGATGAGCCCGCCGATCCTCGGATGTGCGGCACGGATCCGGTCCTCGCGCCCTTGGCTGCGACGCTCGTGGATCCGGCGGGCGGAGGCTCCCGCAGTACCGATCACCGGTACCGAGCCGTCATCGGCCAGACCCACGGCGCCGCACGCGGTGCACGTCATGGCCTTCGTGGCTGCGTCGTAGTGGACCGTCGCCCCTGCCGGTAGAGACGACGCGCAAGAGCTGCAGCGGCCGGGGTACCTCAGCCGTATCTGCCTGCCACGGTCATCCCTGTTCGGCGGGTCGCCGCCGGCAGTCTGCTGCTCCGTCATGGGCGACCTCCCTCTCTCTCGTCGACAGCCCACGCGGGGATGTGAGCATCGCCGGGCCGCCCGGGGGATGGGCAGGAGGTCGTGAGTAGGGTGCGTCGACATGGCGCGACGCAGAGCCGCTGTGACCGCACGGCTCATCCTGATCCCGGCACTCTGCGTGAGCGCGGCGTGCTCGAGCGGTGGCTCCTCGACCGGAACGAAGACCTCCAAGCGGCCCCGGCCGTCGCTCACGGTGGCGTCCACGACGCCACCCACGCCGGCGACCACGGCGCCCGCAGTACCGGCAGCCAGCACGTCCGCGGCAGGCGCGGACACGTGCCCGGTCTCACCGAGGTCCGGGCCCGTCGCGGCCCCGCGGTTCGTGCGACGGATCCCGACCGGGCAGACCGGCTGGTTCTCCTCCCCCTCGCTGGCCGATCTCGACGGCAACGGCACGCTGGAGATCGTGGCTCCGTTCTACTCCACCTTCGTCGTCGACTCCCGTGGTCGCCGGCTGGGCACGGGCACGGCGACCAAGGGTCGGGTGTACGCGCCGTCCGTCGTCACCGACCTGGACGGGGACGGAGCCGTGGACATCGTGGTCGGCGGGGAGGGCTCCGTGGCCGCCTACACCTACCGGTCCGGCAGGCTCGTGCTCAAGAAGGGATGGCCGGCGTCCGTCGTCAGCGGCGGGCAGACACCTGAGGTCCGCGGCCTGGCTGCGGCCGACCTCGACGGCGACCACCGGGTCGAAGTCGTCGCGACGACGACGAACACCTCGCCGACCGGCGCGCAGGTCTTCGTGTTCACCGCGTCCGGCCGGCGCTACCAGCCTGCCGGTGTGCCGTGGACGGCGTGGCCCCGGTACAACACCGCGCGAGGTGCCGGCGGCGACGCTGCCTTCAACGGCGCCGGGAACCACGGCTACGGCGCCTACGGCCTCAACGCCGGGATCGGCCAGCTGGACGACGACCCGCAGCGGGAGATCGTCGTCACCTTCGACAACCACCAGATCAACGTCTTCAACCACGACGGCACCTCGGTGCTCGCCTCCAAGTACTTCACGAACCGCGAGTCCGCCTTCGCCGGGCGACGCCTCGGCTGGGGCCAGTTCATCCGGTGGGCCTCGCCGGCGGTGGAGGACCGGCACATGCACGCCCACAGCGGGCCGTGGCCCGACGTGCGGACGACGCCCTGGCTGCAGTGGACTGCGTCGCCGCCGTCGATCGGCGACCTCGACGGCGACGGCCGCTCGGAGGTCGTCGGGGTGCCCAACGTCGAGAAGAAGGAGCCCTACGAGACGCAGGCGCACGCCGTGATGGTGCTCGACGGCGCACAGGGCGGCGGGACCCGCTCGGCCCGACGGCACAAGGGGTTCGAGACACTGCCCCTGACCGGGAAGCCGGTCGTGCGGGCGGACGGCGACTGGTACCCACCGAGCGGCGTCCCGGCCCCGAGCCTCGTCGACCTCGACGGCGACGACCACCTCGACATCGTCGTGCCGGGGAACGACGGCTCCATCTACGCCGTCTCCTCGACGGGGCACCGGTTGTGGCGGACCGGGTACGCCCCGGGAAAGGCCCGGACCTTCGCCTCCGAGGTCGTCGCCGCAGACCTCAACGCCGACGGCCGCCCGGAGCTGGTGTTCGGGGTGTACGGATCGGCCCCCGGCAGCGGCCGCCTCGTCGTGCTGTCCGCCGCCGGGAAGGTGCTCTCCGACACCCGGTTGAGGAATCAGGGCAGCGACGGCAACGGCATCGGCATCGCGGCCGCGCCGTCGATCGGCGACCTCGACCACGACGGCCGTCTCGAGATCGTCGCCACCACCTTCGACCACGGCATCGACGTCTTCACGGTCCCCGGGTCGCGGGGCGGGTGCCTGCCGTGGCCCACCGGGCGAGGGTCGGTACTGCGGTCGGGGACCGTCGCTTCGATCAAGGACTAGCGCGAGTCTGCTGCGGACAGAACGGTCAGGCCACTGCGGCCGCGAAACCGGCGTAGAGATCGCCTGGCAGCCGGTGCCGCAACCTCCACGTCACGGCCATCGGACGGCTCCCCCGATGGCTGACGTAGTCACACGGCCCGAGGAACCAGAACGCGGGATCCGTGTCGTGCGACCTCACGAAGAGCTGGACCGACGAGCCCTCAGACCGATGGCTCCTGTATCGCCGCCCCGTGGGGCTGTCGTCAGACGTCGTCGACTGGCTCTCCCAGTGGAACAGCTCGGGGGAGATGGCGTAGTCCTGGTAGCGGGTGGTCGGCGAGAAGCCCCCGCCCGACTTGTCGAGCGTCACGACGAACACATCCGTCCTCAGCTCGGGAATCCATCGGACCCCTTCTCGCCACGTCGGGGTGAGCGCCTGGTCGCGTCGGCCGGCGCCGAGCCCTGCCAGGATCTCCTGGCGCGAGTAGCGCGCGTGGATCTGCAGCGGCGAATCAGCGTCCACGGCTGCCTGGACATGGTCGACGCGATCCCGGAGGACGGCCATCAGAGCCTGCAGCTCGGCGATGGGTCTTGGGTGCTGATGCAACAGGTCCCACGCTGCCTCCAGCCGCACATCGGATGGGAGGCCCAGCTGACTCATGAGAGTGGTCGTCAACATCCGGGCCAGTCTGCGATCACGTTCGGTCCCCCGGCCGACGCGCTCTGCCCCGAGTGCGAGAAGTTCCCGGTAACCCACCAGGCGGACGCTGTCGTCGACGTGGCCCAGTCGCGCGACGCCGCGCAACAACGCGACATCATGCGGCCCGGGCGCGGGCACGGGAAGGCCGGCGGCCTCACGCAGCGCTGTCCATGAACGGCCGCCGCGGTAGACGTCGTCGAGGTCGAGCCCGGACTCGGCAAGGAACTCCGGAAGATCGACGTCCGGGCGCGTGCGGGACATCGCGCGAAGCTCCGCGACTTTCTCGGGCCATCTCGACGGGATTGCTTCGCGAATGCTGCGCAAGACCCGTTCCTGCGCGACATGGTCCAGCCGGAGCGAGCATCCGGCCGGCAGGAAGGGGAAGCCCGCCGTCACCTGCCGCTCCAGGTCTTGCCGGCTTCCGCCGAGCAGGGCACCGAATCGACGGTCGAACCGGAACTCCTTGCGGTGGTTGGCCACGAAGTCGAGGACGGTGCAGATGTGCTTGCTCGGCGATCGCCGCAACCCTCGACCGAGCTGCTGGAGGAAGAGAACCGGGCTGTCCGTGGGCCTGAGGAACAGCACGGTGTCAACGGCCGGGATGTCGAGACCTTCGTTGAACAGGTCGACGGAGAACACTGCACGAACCTGGCCGGCCTCCAACGCCGAGAGTGCTGCTCGCCGCTCGGCCTCGGGCGTCTTGCCGGTGACGGCGACCGCCGCAAACCCGGCTTTCGAGAAGTGCTCCGCCATGAACTCTGCATGCGCGACGCTGACGCAGAAGCCGAGGACGCGCGCGGACGACAGGTCGACGTGGCTCATCACTTCGTTCACGACCCGCCGCGCCCAGGCGTCGTCCGAGGTGAAGATGTTCGTCAGGGCGTCCACGTCGTAGCCTCGTCCGCGCTGCCACGGCACCGTCGTGAGGTCGGTCTCGTCGGCGATGCCGTAGTACGCGAACGGCGTCAGGTAGTGCTGATCGATCGCGTCCCAGAGTCGTAGCTCGGCGGCGATGCGGCCACCGAACCATTCCAGGATGGGCTCACCGTCGCTGCGTTCAGGGGTCGCGGTGAGACCGACCAGCTCTCGCGGCTCGACCCGCGCCAAGAGCCTCCTGTAGGTCGCCGCGGCGGCGTGGTGGAACTCGTCGATGATGACCACGTCGAAGTGCTGCGGGTCCAGGTGCGCCAGGCCGTTCGCGTCGAGACTCTGGATCGACGCGAACACGTGGTCGAAGGCAGCCGGCCGGCGCCCTCCGACCCACAGTTCACCGAAACTGCCCTCACGCAGGACGTGCCGGAAGGTCGCCAGGCTCTGTTCGAGGATCTCCTGGCGGTGCGCGATGAACAGGAGCCGGGCCGAGGGAAGCTCTGCACGGAGGCGGGCGTAGTCCGCGGCCGCCATGACCGTCTTGCCCGTCCCTGTCGCCGCCACCAGCAGGTTCCGGTGGTAGCCGAGCCCACGCGCCACTGCCAGCCGCTCCAGGAGGCGCTCTTGGAAGGGTCTCAGAGTGACCTCGACCGGGCTCAGGTAGGTGACGAGGCGCGGCACCGCCTGCCCCAGCTCCCGTTCGAAGGACTCGGGGTCGTAGTCGATGAAGCTGTCGCCCTGCCAGTAGGCCTCGAAGACGGCACCGACCTTGTCGATCACTTCGGGGTTGCGGGCGCCCGAGACCCTGACGTTCCACTCGAGTCCCGCCACCTGGGCGGAGTGCGTGAGGTTCGACGACCCGATGTACGCGGTCGAGAAGCCACTCTCGCGATGGAACAGCCATGCCTTCGCATGCAATCGCGTCGTCGTGGTGTCGTAGGAGACCCGGACCTGCGCCCCCAGCTGAGTCAGCGCGTCGAGTGCTGCTTGCTCGGTCGATCCCGTGTACGTCGTGGTGAGCACTCGCAGCCTGCGTCCCCTGCTGCAGTGCCGCGCGAGGTCCTCCTCGAGCGAACGAATTCCGCTCCGCCGGATGAACGCCATGACAAGGTCGATGCCGTCCGCGCCCTGGATCTCGGTCGCGAGTTGATGCCCGACGCTCGGCTCACCCGGCGAGTTCGTCAGGAGGGTCGTGTCCAGCAGCGGGATCATCGGCGAGGCGACCTGCTCGGGCGTTCCGTCAGGACGCCTCCGGAGGATGGCCCGCAAAACCCTGCCTGCGTCGTCCGGCCGCTCTGTCGAGACGCCCACGGCGGGGTACTCCTGGGCCAACCGATCGACGATCTCCCGTGCGACTGCGATAGCAGCCTGCGTGCGGCTCCCCTCGTCGAAGGAGGAGACGACCCGACCGACGACCTTGGACACCAAGAGGCTGATGCGGTCTGCAGCTTCCGCAGCACGCAGTGGCTGCGTACTGACCAGGTCTTCAGACAGCGACGCCAGACCTGCCGCAACCGCCTCCGTCACGAGAACCTCGAACAACCCTGGTTCCAGCGGTGCCGACATGCCAGTTGAGTATGGCCTCAGCGGCCCTCCGAGCGCCCAGAACCCGCCGCGCAAGCGCCGAAGGCTTCCCGGCAGCGGCGGGATCAGCCATGGAGGCGTCGGTGTTGGGACGACCCCGGCCCAGACCCGGGAACCAAATCGGCCTCCGTCCCACGTTTCCGCAGGTCGGAGGCCGTTTCGGTCGCTGTCTCAACGAGTGCGCCCGAAGGGATTCGAACCCCTAACCTTCTGATCCGTAGGCCGACTTTGACTCGTCGTCGGATCTGTCGCTGACCTGCAGCGATGACGTCCCAGCCGGTCGAGCATGCTCGACTTGGGGGCGCATTTGGGGCAGCCGCCGGTCAGGTCGTCCAGGTCGAGGAATCGGCGCGCCACGTCGCGACGGCGCCGAGGTGGGCGCTCAGCGCCGGATCGGAGAAGCGGGCCATGCCGTGGACCACGCCGCGAACGAACCAGGAGCTTGGCGGCATCCGGTCCGAGGCAGCGTCGGTACGAATCGAAGACGGTCCATCGGGTGATGCCGTAGTTGTGGAGGACGTCGCACAGCGGCCGCAGATCGACCCCCCGGTGGTGGGACGTCGCGGCCAGGGCGGTGGGGGGACGCCGTGAGTACGGGTCAGCCCCGCAACGGTCGTACACGGTGACTGATCGTGTTTCGGCGACACCGCCGCACGCGGGATCCCGCTCGGGGGCCTAGCCGGCCGCCGGCCACGAGGCGGGTCTGGATCCAGACGTCGGCGCCGTCGCGGACCCGGCTGTTTCCGGCGCCGAGTTGGTCGGCGGCGCCGAACTTCTCGGCCAGTACGACGGGCATCGGCATCGGTACCCCTGGACGCGGACCGATGGCTGGCGCGGCAGCAGCGTCGGGTTGCCCACGTTGACCGGCGGCGGCGCGACCGCCAGCAGCATCCCGCTCTTGAGCAGAAGCAGCTCGGCGTGATCGCTCAATGCCGTCGTACGAGAAGGAGCTTCGGGACGTGCATCACCACACGGTCTGGGTGGCCAGGGCGCCAACACGGCGCTCGAGGTCTGCCTCCGCCGCTGCCCAGCGCGCCAGCCCTGCGCTCTCACCCTCGGCATCGACCTGCCCGAGGCGCACCGACGCGTCTAGCTACCACATCATCGCGACCCGCCGGGTACTACAGCTTGTAATACGTCAGACGCCATGGAATCCTCTAGCCATGACGAACGCCACCGTGGTAGCCGCCGCGCGCGAGCTCACCCACCACATCCCCGCCAACCTCCCGGTCTGGGCGACCGCCGGAACCGTCGCGATCATGGCGCTCCTCGAGCTTGTGCTGTGGTACTGGTTCCTCGGCCGCATGCTCGCGAAGGTCCCGAGCGCCACCCTCTCCGAGGTCGCCCAGGTCATCGACGCCTCCAACCGGCGCAAGCCGACCACGTCGGCGACCGCGACCGAGCAGGGAAAGCCCGACGAGATGCCGCCCAGGCAGAAGGAGGCGGAGCAGGGCGGCCACCGCAAGAAGAAGTACAAGAAGGGCAAGAAGAGGCCGCACAAGATCAAGCGGTAGGCACCTACGGCACAACCGAACAAGACCCTTAGCCGCGAGCAGGGCCCGGGCCTCATAGGCCCGGGCCCTCGTCATTCCATCGCGACCTAAGGCCCGGCACGCGGGGCTGACGACCGAAACACCTCACGACGCGCTGAACGTCGCGTGCTCGGCGTGAGGGGTCGTGACGGTGGCGTTCCGGGAGGTCGATGTGATCGAGGTCCGTGAGGTCCTGCGGGGCTGGCTCGACGGTGGCGGGCTGCGCACTGTCGCCGAGCGCGCGGGGGTGGACCGCAAGACCGCCCGCCGGCACGTCGAGGCCGCGCAGGGCGCCGGCCTGGTGAAGGGCGCGCCGCTGACGGCGGTGACCGACGAGCTGATCGGCGCGGTGGTCAAGCAGGTCCGGCCGGTCCGGCCCGACGGGCACGGACCGGCGTAGGCGGCCCTGGCCGGGCGCCGGGAGGAGATCACCGGCTGGGTCGGTGAGGGCCCGTTGGTGGTGAAGGTCCACGAGCTGCTGACCCGCTCGGG
Organism: Kineosporia sp. R_H_3; assembly: GCF_002198675.1. Lineage (GTDB taxonomy): Bacteria > Actinomycetota > Actinomycetes > Actinomycetales > Kineosporiaceae > R-H-3. Next base: position 126,216 of record NZ_MWLL01000178.1, read on the forward strand.
GACGGGCGTGCCGTATCGGACCGTGCACCGGTTCGCGTCCGCGGAGTGCGGCTTCAACGGCCGCCGCCGGGCCATGACGGTCCGGGTCGTCGACGCGGCGCGGGTGAACACCCGCTGGTGCGGCGACATCACGTACATCCGCACCTGGCAGGGCTGGCTGTTCCTCGCCACCGTGATCGACATCGACTCCCGCCGGGTCGTCGGGTGGGCCACCGCTGACCACCTACGCACCGACCTTGTCGAGGAAGCGCTCCGGCAGGCTGTGATCCGGCGTCGCCCACCCGCCGGGGTGATCTTCCACGCGGACCGCGGCTGTCAGTACACGTCCACCCAGCTCGCCACTGCCGCAAGGGGATCTCGGCGTCCGGCGGTCTCATGGCCGCACCGGCCATTGCTGGGACAACGCCGTCGGGGGAGTCGTTCTTCGCGATCATCAAGATCGAGCTCCTCGAGGCCGGCGTCTGGCCCACCCGCGCCATCGCCCAGGCAGCGATCTTCGAGTACATCGAGGGCTGGTGCAACACCCGCCGCCGACACTCCACGCTCGGCTACCTCAGCCCCGCAGCCTACGAAGCCACCGCCACGGCCCGCCCGGCCGTAGCCTGACCGCCACAACCGACCCGTCCTTCAAACCGGGTCAGCTCCACTGACCCTGATCGCCTCGGAAAGGGGGTCCTCTTTCGATCGCCATTGACGCGCGGATCGTCGTCATCCGTGGGGCGGGTCGGTCGGCCTCCGGACACGTGAGTATAGATCATGCAATCCTCCCAGCGGGGTCCGGGCATCGAGCACGTCGGGTGATCAGAAACCAATACGACCCCGCACCAGATCGAAGTGATTCATTCCCGTGGGAGTCAGTGAGACAGGAACTGGGGGAAGCCCACCAGAAGCGGACCGCAACTCGCCTCCGGGCTCCGATGGCGTCGCAGAGCCGCTGACACGGCTTACCGAGCACCGGAGCCGGTAGGCCCGGCCTCCTCCCCCGCAGGCGTGTCGACGGCTTGCTCCTGTAGCTCGCCCAGTGGATGGGCCAGGGAGTCTGCGTCGATGGGGGGAACATCGGCGATCGCGTTCTCTAATGCCTTGTCAGCGATTCGAATGAAGCGCTGAGTTTGCGGATTGGGATATGCCACGTGCCAATGTGGCGACGCGCCTTCCCAAAAGAGGCGTCCCGTCGAGAAGGCAAACATGTTCGCTAGCGCGTCTGACCGAAGACCCTTCTCGCTGACCAAACCCATCTCGTAGGTCGCCGCCAGATACTGCATATGCTGCACGTACAGGGTGTGGCGGCGCACGTGCACTGGATCAAGCCAGGCGCCAAAACCGAGCACAGGACCATACGTCAGTGGGTCGCTGCGCACTAAGTCGTATCCGCGGAACTGAAAGTCCCTGAGGGTCGAAATGGCTTCCATGCGGTGTTGCCGTCGCTGAAGCCAGAACGAACTTCCAACTGCGACAAGAGCAAACGACGACGCAACTGCAGACACGCCACCATAGGCCTGTCCGACGAGGCTAAGTAGTTCCCAATCAGTCGAGGCACGAGCCATCGCTGCCAACACAAGCGGTGACGCCAAGGTGACGATTCCGAGGCCCGCCAGCATCGTCCCCCAGGCCAGACGCCTTGACCACTCTTGTGTCTTCACCTTGCCCCCTCAACTCGAGTAGCCCGGCTCGCCCCGGATCCCCAGCCGGCATCCACTCGGACGTCGCCGCGTCCTTGTCGGCTCCACGTGAGAGCGGCGCTGTGCGGACCTTCGAATGAACCGCGAGACCACCCATGAAGGCTTCCACGCCGAGGTTCTTAGTGACCATAAGGCGCCCCATCGACGACGAAAGCCCTGGTCACGGCTATACACGCTCGACGTCCCCGACACGGTGGCACGAGTTCGGCCTGGCACTGGCGGCCAAGGCGAAGTCCCGCCGGATGGAAGGGCTACGTCACCAACCTGCAGGCGTACCCCAACGGCACCGGATGGCCACGCAGTTTCGTGATCGACGCCGACCACCGGCTCTTCCAGGTCGAGAAGAGCTTCCGAATGTCCAAGCACGACCCGCAGGCCCGGCCGATCTACCACCACAAGCGCAACTCGATCGAAGCGCACCTGACCATCGTGCTCGCTGCTCTGGCCGTCTCCCGCGGGATCGAGAACACGACCAGTTGGTCGATCCGTAAGTTCGTCCGCCCCGCCCGCCGCGGGGTCCAGATCCAGGCAGGCGCACACACCGTCGCCGATCCGGTGCCGGAGGACCTACGCGAGGCTCTTCGGGACATTCGCGCTGAGCCGGGACCGCGTTAGCCTGGGCGCCGTGGACAGCCGCACCGGGACAGGCTCATGTCGAGCATCGGTGACGTCCGCCAATGTCGATGCTCCTGACGGACGTCACCCGACTGCCATCTTTCGCTAGTTGCGGGCTCCGACAAGTTCCTTGGCCGGTCCAGATGGACCGCGAGTAGCGGCCAACATGAAACTCGCATCAACTGCATGAGCGGCATGACCCGGAACGACACCGACGCCAGACGTGGCCTGCTCAATCATTGCTGGCATCCCTTGCTCCCGCGAGGACAAGGTTGCCGGGCGACCACGGCCACAATCCGGCGCACCAGTTGCCCTCGACGTCTGACGTGCTCCGAGCGGGGTGCCGTGTCGCCAATCCAGCCGGCAGAACCTGATGAACAGCACCACAGCCAAGACAACGGCAGAGCAAGTGAGAACACTAACAGCAGGCTCTATCCCGAAGGTCGTCGCAACAAGCCAGCCAGCAATCGCAGCCACAACCAAGGGCAAGAGAATCGCTGGCAACATTTGGTCGCGACCGCCGCTTCGCTCTGCGGGGAACGCTGATCCCGTACCCGACTGCCGTCCAGCCAGAACGACCTCGTCATCGGCCTTCTGCTGCGCCGGCTCAAGGACAAAGGCAAGCTGCCACGCCATGAAGTAGTGAGCGTGATCAGAGAAGTCGCCCTGGGACTCCGCATCCGACGACAGCGCCATGATCTCAGGCCTGGCCTCGATCTCACGCATCAGCGGGCGACGGCCGCGCATACGAGCGGCAACGACACCAGCAGCGCCGGCGATCCGCCCGTTGTTTCCCTTAACGGCCACTTTCCGCTCCTTCGCGACCAACCGCTCCAACCAGCCATCGACCTTGCCCACTACTGACTAGGACCAGCAGGGGCCGCAGACTACCGTTTCCCGCGCAGCGCCTCGAGCGCTTGACGCTCCTTTGTCAGTTGCTCACTTTCACGCTCAGAGTACCGACGCTGCAACTCCTCGTCATCCACGTCAGACAGGAGCGCGCGAGCAACCTCAAGACCGGCCTCCCGGACAAACGCCGAAAGAGTCCTGGACTCCTGTCGCGCAGCAAGTTCAAGAACGGCCTTTTCCGTTGGCGTCACCCTGAACGTCACCACTGCATCACGATCATCCGAGGCTGCCTGCTTCTTGCCGGCCATAGCCCGCGCAACCAGCGCCGCAGCACTCCCCGTCGTGACACTCATATCAACCTCCAGTCGTCCCGAGCTGAGCATCCCCCGACGCACAGACTCGTTCGTGTCATACGAGCATGACATACGTACGACGTCAAGGCAAGGTCATACGTAACACGCAATGCACCGCCACACCCAACCCCAGCCCAGCCCAGCACCGCACACACCCAGACTCGTCAGGTTGAGCCCCGTCGGGTGCCTCGCCCGTCTTCGTGGCTGCGCGCAACCGCTAGCTCACGACCGCGGCCATCATCTCGCTGAGCCTTGGCCACACCGACCGCCAATGCGAGCGCTAGGCCCACGTAGCTCCGACGCATCGGCCACGTCACGGGCTGCGCCCAGCATGGAGCAGGGTGTCAGGCGCAGGCGTGTACCCGCGGTTGGCTGTGGAGCGGGAACAGGCCTGGAGGGCTCATGTCGAGCATCGGTGACGTCCGCCAATGTCGATGCTCCTGACGGACGTCACCCG
>NZ_MWLL01000179.1 GCF_002198675.1 Kineosporia sp. R_H_3
ATCCCGCGGGACGCGACGAACACCCCGGCCCCGCGGCCGGCCTCGGCCGAGATCGACGTCGTCCGGCTCAAGGGCCCCGCGGCCCGCGTCGTGACGAACATGGAGTCGAGCCTCGAGCTGCCGACCGCGACGAGCGTGCGCGCCGTCCCGGCGAAGCTGCTCATCGACAACCGGGTCGTCGTCAACAACCACCTCGCCCGCGCCCGCGGCGGCAAGGTGTCGTTCACCCACCTCATCGGGTTCGCGCTCGTCGAGGCGCTCGCGCAGATGCCCGAGATGAACTACGCGTTCGGCGAGGACGCCGAGGGCAAGCCGGCCGTCCTCAAGCCGTCGCACGTCAACCTCGGCATCGCGATCGACCTCGCGAAGCCGGACGGCACCCGCTCGCTCCTCGTCCCGAACATCAAGCACTGCGAGACGATGGACTTCGCCCAGTTCTGGGCGGCCTACGAGGACGTCATCCGCCGCGCCCGCACCGGCAAGCTCGGCGCGGACGACTTCGCCGGCACGACGCTCAGCCTGACGAACCCGGGCACGATCGGGACCAACCACTCGGTGCCGCGGCTCATGAAGGGCCAGGGCACGATCATCGGCGTCGGGGCGATGGACTACCCGGCCGAGTACCAGGGCGCCTCCGAGGAGACCCTCGCCCGGCTCGCGGTGAGCAAGATCATGACGCTCACGTCGACGTACGACCACCGGATCATCCAGGGCGCGCAGTCCGGCGACTTCCTGCGCGTCGTCCACGGCAAGCTGCTCGGCGACGACGGCTTCTGGGACCGGATCTTCCATGCGCTGCGGATCCCCTACGAGCCGATCCGCTGGGTCCGCGACATCTCCGTCTCGCACGACGACGAGATCAACAAGACCGCGCGCGTCCAGGAGCTCATCCACGCCTACCGGGTCCGCGGCCACCTCATGGCCGACACCGACCCGCTGGAGTACAAGCAGCGCCGGCACCCGGACCTCGACGTCACGAGCCACGGCCTCACGCTGTGGGACCTCGACCGCGAGTTCCCGACCGGCGGCTTCGGCGGCAAGCCCGTCATGAAGCTGCGCCACATCCTCGGCGTCCTGCGCGACTCCTACTGCCGCACGGTCGGCATCGAGTACATGCACATCCAGGACCCGGAGCAGCGGCAGTGGCTCCAGGACCGGATCGAGCACCCGTACGCCAAGCCGTCCCCGGACGAGCAGCTGCGGATCCTGCGCCGGCTCAACGCGGCCGAGGCCTTCGAGACGTTCCTGCAGACGAAGTTCGTCGGGCAGAAGCGGTTCAGCCTCGAGGGCGGCGAGAGCGTCATCCCGCTGCTCGACGCCGTCCTGTCCGAGGCCGCGCGCGCGGACCTCGACGAGGTCTGCATCGGCATGCCGCACCGCGGCCGGCTCAACGTGCTCGCGAACATCGCCGGCAAGAGCTACGGGCAGATCTTCCGCGAGTTCGAGGGCACCCAGGACCCGAAGTCGGTCCAGGGCTCCGGCGACGTGAAGTACCACCTCGGCACCGAGGGCACCTTCACGGCCGAGACCGGCGAGCAGACCCGGGTCTACCTCGCGGCGAACCCGTCGCACCTCGAGGCCGTGAACCCGGTGCTCGAGGGCGTCGTCCGGGCCAAGCAGGACCGGCTCAACCGGGGCAGCGCGTTCTTCTCCGTGCTGCCGGTGCTCATGCACGGGGACGCCGCGTTCGCCGGCCAGGGGGTCGTCGCCGAGACGCTCAACCTGTCGCAGCTGCGCGGGTACCGCACGGGCGGCACCGTCCACGTCATCATCAACAACCAGGTGGGCTTCACGACGGCGCCCGCGTCGTCGCGCTCGTCCGTGTACTGCACCGACGTCGCCCGGATGATCCAGGCGCCGATCTTCCACGTGAACGGCGACGACCCCGAGGCGTGCGTCCGCGTCGCGCGGCTGGCCTTCGAGTTCCGGATGGCGTTCGACAAGGACGTCGTCATCGACATGGTCTGCTACCGCCGCCGCGGCCACAACGAGGGCGACGACCCCTCGATGACGCAGCCGCTCATGTACAACCTCATCGAGGCCAAGCGCAGCGTCCGCAAGCTCTACACCGAGGGCCTCATCGGTCGCGGCGACATCTCCGTCGAGGACGCCGAGCGCGCCCTGCGGGACTACCAGGAGCAGCTCGAGCGCGTCTTCGCGGAGACCCGTGAGGCGACCGACACCCCGCAGGCCCCGACCGGTGACGTCACCGCGGGGCTGGACCTGCCGCTCGCGCAGCAGCAGGCCGCCGCGAACCAGCACGTGGCGCCCCGGCCGACGGCGGTCGACCCGGCCGTCCTCAAGCGGATCGGCGACGCGCACGTCTCGCCGCCGCCCGGGTTCGTCGTCCACCCCAAGCTCATGCCGATGCTCGAGAAGCGTGCGGCGATGTCGACCGAGGGTGCCGTCGACTGGGGCTACGGCGAGGTCCTCGCGTTCGGTTCGCTGCTGCTCGAGGGCACCTCGATCCGGATGGCCGGCCAGGACAGCCGCCGCGGCACGTTCGTGCAGCGGCACGCCGTCCTCACGGACAAGCTCACCGGCACCGAGTGGACGCCGCTGGCGAACCTCGCCGAGGAGCAGGGCAAGTTCTGGATCTACGACTCGCTCCTGTCCGAGTACGCGGCGATGGGCTTCGAGTACGGGTACTCCGTCGAGCGCCCGGACGCCCTCGTGCTCTGGGAGGCGCAGTTCGGCGACTTCGGCAACGGCGCCCAGACGATCGTCGACGAGTTCATCTCCTCGTCCGAGCAGAAGTGGGGCCAGCGCTCATCGGTCGTCCTGCTCCTGCCGCACGGCTTCGAGGGCCAGGGCCCGGACCACTCGTCGGGCCGTATCGAGCGCTACCTGCAGATGTGCGCCGAGAACAACATCACGGTCGCCATGCCGTCGACCCCCGCGTCGCACTTCCACCTGCTGCGCCGCCAGGCGTACGCCCAGCCGCGCCGGCCGCTCGTCGTCTTCACCCCGAAGTCGATGCTGCGGCTCAAGACGGCGCAGTCCGCGGTGGAGGACTTCACGACCGGCGGCTTCCGCACCGTGATCCCCGAGGGCCCGAGCCTGCGCTCCTCGGACGTCGACCGCGTGCTCCTGTGCTCGGGGAAGGTCTACTGGGACCTGCTCGCCGAGCGCACCAAGCGCGGCGACACCCGGACGGCGATCGTCCGCCTCGAGCAGCTCTACCCGCTCGACGCGGCCGCCGTCCTCGACGCGGTCGACCGCTTCCCGAACGCCCAGCTCGTCTGGGTGCAGGAGGAGCCGGCCAACCAGGGCCCGTGGCCGTTCATCGCGCTCAACCTGCCCGAGCACCTCGGCGGCCGTCCGCTCCTGCGGGTCTCCCGCCCGGCGTCGGCCTCCCCCGCGGCCGGCTCGTCGAAGAAGCACGCGGCCGAGCAGGCCAGCCTCGTGCAGCAGTCCTTCGACCGCTGACCCGACCGACGCGTCACGCACACCCGGCGGCGCCGGACCCTTCGCGTAGGGTCCGGCGCCGCTGCGCTGCCCGGTCGCGCCCCACACGGCTGCCCGGTCGCGCCACAGGTTCGTCGTTGCTGCCCGACACCCCGGAGCCCGCCCGGCGTGTCGCCGACCGACGACGACGCCGTGGCGCGCGCTTTGCTCTGCCATCACCAGCGAGCCAGACCGTCGCAGGGGTAGCCCCCACTCGATGCTTGCTCTGCCCTCACTCGTGAGGGTGTCGAGCACTCGTCGATGGATGTAGCGATCGATGTGTGGACGCCGGGGTCATCACCCCGGAACCCCTACATCGACGGCGACATCGACGGCTGCACGTCGGCCCGGTCGACGGCCCGGTCGACGGCCCAGCGACGCTCCGCCGTCCGGCCGGCCACGACGCCACCCTCACAGGTGAGGGCAGAGCAAGCACCAGGCGCAGCGCGTCCGGGCCCTGCCGCGGTGCCGCCCCACCCGTGGCTCGCCGGTGCTGGCAGACCAAAGCACGGCGAGAAGGGTGTGCCCCTGCGCGGGCGGACGGCCGGGGCAGGCGACAATAGGAGACGTGTACTTCACCGACCGCGGCATCGAGGAGCTCGAGACCCGCCGGGGCGAGGAGGAGGTCAGCCTCGCCTGGGTGGCCGAGCGCCTGCGTGAGTTCGTCGACCTGAACCCGGAGTTCGAGACCCCCGTCGAACGGCTCGCGACGTGGCTCGCGCGTCTGGACGACGAGGACGAGTGAGCACGCACCTCGGGGAACGGACGACCATCGGGGGACGGACAGACATCGGGGGACGGACATGGGACCGGCCGGACAGGACGGCACGACGATGACGGCGACGGACGGCACGGGGCGGTACGCCCCCCGGGCGCCTGAGCTGCGCGTCTGCGTCGTCGGCGACGACTTCGTCGCGGGCGTCGGCGACCCGCGCTCGCTCGGCTGGGTGGGGCGGGTCGGGGCGCGGACGTCGCGCACCGAGAGCCTCGTGACGCTCTTCCCGCTCGGGGTGCCCGGCGAGACGACGACCGGTCTGCTCGCCCGCTGGCGGGAGGAGACCGGGCGCCGGTTCGCCGACGCCGACCCGGAGTCGTTCCGGCTCGTCATCGGGCTCGGGCACGCCGACCTCGCCGACGGGATGTCGCTCGCCCGGTCGCGGCTCAACCTCGCGAACGTGCTCGACGAGTGCCTCGCGCGCAACCTGCCGGTGTTCGTCGTCGGGCCGCCACCGGCCGACCGGGCGCAGCACGCGGACCTCGTGCCCGAGCTCTCCGACGCCTTCGCGGACGTCTGCCTGCGCCGCCGGGTGCCCTACGTCGACTGCTGGCGCCCGCTCGTCCACCACGAGGACTGGCTCACGGACATGGCCGCCGGCGACGGCCGGCACCCCGGGCAGGTCGGGTACGGCCTCATGGCCTGGCTCGTGCTGCACAACGGCTGGGCCCAGTGGCTCGGCGTCGCCGAGGACTGAACCGAGGACCGAACCGAGGACCAGACCGGCGACCGGCGCAGCGCCTCACAGGTCCCGGCGCCACCAGAGCATGCCGTCGTCCTCGGTGCCGACCAGGCCGAACCCGTTCTTCTCGAGCACCCGGCGGCTCGCGGCGTTGGTGACGGCGGTCTCGGCCGTCACGGCGCGCAGCCCGAGCCGGCGCGCGAGGTCGAGCATGCCCGCGAGGGCCTCGGTCGCGAAGCCGGCGCCGTGCACGGACGGCGCGAGCCCGTACCCGACCTCGACGACGCCCGCCGCGTCCGGCGCGGTCTTGAAGCCGATCCCGCCGACGGCGACGTCCACGGCCTCCGGCTCCCGGAGCAGCCGCACCTGGAGCGGCCCCCACGGCGCCTCGGCGGTCGGGACCGCGCCGTCGCGCAGGGACAGCCCGGCCATGAGGACGTCGCCGTCCGTCGGGTAGTCCGGCGCCCAGGCGCCGTCGTCGACGAGGACGGCGCGCACCCTGTCCCGGACCGCGACGAGGTCCGGCCCGGGCAGCGCGACGAGCGCGAGCCGCGCCGTCCGGACGACGACCTCGGCCCGGGCGGGACCCGTCACGGCCGGGTGAAGACGACCTTGCCGACGAGGTCCCCGGCCGCCATCTTCGCGAAGCCGTCACGGGCGTCCTCGAGCGGCATCACCGAGTCGACGAGCGGGCGCACCCCGGTCTGCTCGCAGAACCGCATGAGCCGCTCGAGCTCCTCCTTCGTGCCCATCGTCGAGCCGACGACGCGCAGCTGGAGGAAGAAGATCCGGTTGAGCTCGGTCGCCGCCGGGTTCGGGCCGGACGTCGCACCGGAGATGACGACGGTGCCGCCCTGCTTGAGCGACTTCACCGAGTGCCCCCAGGTCGCCGCGCCCACGGTCTCCATGACGGCGTCGACCCGCTCGGGCAGCCGGGCCCCGGACTCGAACGCCGCCGCGGCCCCCAGCTCGATCGCCTTGGCCCGCTTGGCCTCGTCCCGGCTCGTCGCCCAGACCCGGTACCCGGCCGCGGCGCCGAGCGCGATGAGCGCGGTCGCGACGCCGCCGCCGGCGCCCTGGACGAGCACCGTCGAGCCGGGCTGCAGCCCGGACTGGGTGAAGAGCATCCGGTACGCGGTCAGCCACGCGGTCGGCAGGCAGGCGGCCTCCTCCAACGACAGCGCCGCGGGCTTGGGCACGAGGTTGCGCCGCGGCACGACGACCTCGTCGGCGAGCGTGCCCTGGTACCGCTCGGAGAGCAGCGAGCGCTTCGGGTCCATCGTCTCGTCACCGCGGTAGTCCGGGTCGCCGATGACGGCGTGGACGACGACCTCGCGGCCCTCGTCGTCGAGCCCGGCCGCGTCGCAGCCGAGGATCATCGGGAGCCGCTCCGCGGGCAGGCCGACCCCGCGCAGGCTCCACACGTCGTGGTGGTTCAGGCTGGCGGCACGCACCCGCACCCGGGCCCAGCCCTCGGGGACCTCCGGGGCCGGACGTTCGCCCACGACGAGGGCGGACAGCGGGTCGTCGGGGCTGGTCGTGGCGGCGTAGGCAGCGAGCATGGCCGCAATCTACGGGTCAGGCACCCGGTCCGCACCGTCCGGGCGGCCTTCTGGGCCGGGCAACGGTACGGACCGGGTGCCTGAGGCGGGACTTCGGGTCTCGCCGTGGGGCCGCCGGGTCGGCGGCCGGTTCCGTGGGCGGTCAGGCGCGGGCGACACCGTCGGCGCGGGCCGCCGCCATGACCGCCTGGGCGACGGCGGTGACGACCCGCTCGTCGAAGACGCTCGGCACGACCTCGCCCGCCGTGGGCTCGCCGACGCAGCCCGCGATCGCCTCGGCCGCCGCGAGCTTCATGCCCTCGGTGACCCGCGTCGCCCGGCAGTCGAGCGCGCCCCGGAAGATCCCCGGGAAGGCGAGGACGTTGTTGATCTGGTTGGGGAAGTCGCTGCGCCCGGTGCCGACGACCGCCGCGTACCGGCCCGCGACGTCCGGGTGCACCTCCGGGTCGGGGTTGGCGAGCGCGAAGACGACGCCGCCGGCGGCCATCGTCGCGACGACCTCCTCGGGGACCGTGCCGCCGGAGACCCCGACGAAGACGTCCGCGTCGCGCAGCGCGTCGGCGATGCCGCCGGTGACGCGGCGCGGGTTCGTCCGGGCCGCGAGCTCGCTCTTGACCTCGCTGAGGTCGTCGCGCGACGGCTCGACGACGCCGCGGCTGTCGCACACGACGACGTCCTCGACGCCCGCCCGGCGCAGGATCGCCGCGATGGCCACGCCCGCGGCGCCCGCACCGCTGATGACCGTCCGCAGCCCGGTGAGCTCGCGACCGATGACCTTCGCGGCGTTCATGAGGGCGGCGAGGACGACGACGGCGGTGCCGTGCTGGTCGTCGTGGAAGACCGGCATCGCGAGCCGCTCCTGGAGCCGGCGCTCGATCTCGAAGCAGCGCGGCGCGGAGATGTCCTCGAGGTTGATGCCGCCGAAGGTCGGCGCCATGAGCGCGACCGTCTCGACGATCGTGTCGACGTCGGTCGTGGCGAGGCAGATCGGGACGGCGTCGACGCCCGCGAAGTGCTTGAACAGCAACGCCTTGCCCTCCATGACGGGCATCGCGGCGCCGGGCCCGATGTCGCCGAGTCCGAGGACGGCGGTGCCGTCGGAGACGACCGCCACCGTGTTGCCGCGACCGGTGTAGACGTCGAGCAGGCCCGGGTTCGCGGCGATCGCGCGGGACACGTCGGCGACACCAGGGGTGTAGGCGAGCGACAGGTCGCGGCGGTCGCGCAGCGGCGACCTCGGGACGACCTCGAGCTTGCCGCCCGCGTGGAGCGCGAACACCGGGTCGCTCGGGTCGGGCCGGCCCGCGGCCGGGTCGTGCGGGGTGGCGAGGGAGCTCGTGAGCTCCTCGAAGGCGACGTCGAGATCGAGCGGCTCTGCAGACATGGATGACCCCAGGAAGGAAGGACGGCGACGCCCCGCGCGCGCCGGGACGGCGACGACGGACGGCCGAAGCGAAAGGTGGGATGTCGAGTGGTGTCTCGACGAAGGAATCGGCGACTCGGTTGCGGTCGCGCGACCTCGCGGTCGCGGCGTGCGCGACACGGTGTGGTCGCTGACACCTGGAGAACGGGGGTCACCCGTGGCAACACTGTGCCACAACCGGACGGCGCCGCGCGAGAGCGTGGGCGACGATGGGCACGTGACGAATGCCTCGCCCGACCTGCTCCCGCTGCCCGGCGGCCTCGCCCTGGTGCGCCTGGGAGCGCAGGCGCGGTCGATGCTGCCGACGCTGCGGCCCGGCGACCGGCTGCTCGTCCGGGCGGGCACCGGGGCGACCCGCCGGGTCCGCGACGGCCGGCTCGTCGTCGTCCGCCTGCCCGGCGGCCGGCCGCCGTCCGTCAAGCGGCTCGTCCACACCGATGCCGACGGGTGGTGGGTCGAGCGGGACAACCCGGCCGAGGGGGTCGACTCCTGGCAGGTCGGGTCGATCCCGGCCGGTGACCGGCTCGGCGTCGTCGTCGCGCGCCTGTGGCCGCGGCCGGGGCTGCTCCGGACGGCGCCGCGACGCTGACCCGGGCCCGCGCCGCACCCCGGTTCGGGGGTGGCGCCCATGCGCCGTGCAGGGGACGCAGGTAGCGTGACCGGCGTCGGTCCCTCCAGGGGCCGCGCACAAGCCAGACATCATCTTCGACGTTCCACGAAAGGGAGTGACGGGATGCTCAGGCGTCTCCTCGACGCCCTCGCGGGGACCGAGGTCAGCGCGCACTGCGACCTCCCCTGCGGCGTCTACGACCCGGCCCAGGCCAAGATCGAGGCCCAGTCGGTCAAGGCCACGATCGAGAAGTTCCTCGCCTCCGACGACGAGACCTTCAAGGCGCGGGCCATCGCCATCAAGGAAGAGCGCAGCGACCTCGTCAAGCACCACCTCTGGGTGCTGTGGACGGACTACTTCAAGCCGCCGCACTTCGAGAAGTACCCGCAGCTCCACCAGCTCTTCAACGACGCGACGAAGCTCGCGGGCGCAGGCGGCACGAAGGGTTCGACCGACGTCGCCGTCGCCGACCAGCTCCTCGCCAAGATCGACGAGATCGCGGAGATCTTCTGGGAGACCAAGAAGGCCTGACGCACGCCGATCCCCGAACGGCGCCCCGGCCCTGCGGCCGGGGCGCCGTTCGGCGTCTGGCCCGGCGCTCTCCCGTCCGGGCCTCCCCCGTGCGGTTACCGACGGGTAATGTGCGCCGCATGACGACGGAGTCGCAGCCCGCAGCCACCCCCGCCTCGC